>JANPPO010000001.1:0-10324 GCA_031428555.1 Bdellovibrionales bacterium
TCTCGAATCGTGACTTAAGGGGGTCTATAACCTTAGTTTGAGATCTCTTCTCGATTGGAATAGCTTCTGAAGGCAGATGAGACAAAATAATATTATATACAGCGTCTATCAAAGGACGCTTTAAGAACGAGCGGTGGAATACGAGACTTATTTTCCGAGATGGCCGTGGTTCTGCCATCGGACGAAAGCCATCAGAATAGTTCTTTTTAAAGTACTCTTGAGATAATGCTGGAAGTAGGGTGTACCCACCTGATGATCTTACAACTTCAACTAACGTCTGAATACTGCCTGCCCGTAACTGAAGATTTGAATCCTGCTTCGAACCTAATTGGCAAAGTCTTTCTACTTGGTCTCTCATGCAGTGAGTATCATCTAACAAGTAGGGAGCAAATTGTTCTAAGTCATCAATTGATATGGGTGAAATTTTTGAAAGCGGATGAATCTTAGAGGTAAACAGAACAAAGGGTTCATAATAAAGAACCTTTTCTTTTATTGATTCCGGAGCTGTTCTGGGAGTGGAAAGAATCGCAGCATCTATTTCGCCGCGCTCAATTGACTGAAGCAAAGTTCCAGTATTTTGTTCAAAAATTTCCAATTTTAAAGCGGGAAAGTTTTTTTGAATAACGGGAATAATCGTTGGTAACAAAAAAGGCGCAATTGTTGGAATAATACCTAGCTTTAAATAACCTTTAACTTCATTTTTAAAGCCAGAAACAATGTCGTCCATTCTTTGGGATTCGTCTAAGATAAGTCGTGCCTGCTTCAGGATCTCGATACCAACTTCAGTTGGTACACAGACATTTTTGTCCCTCTCAAAGATTTTAACTTCAAGTTCTTCTTCTAATTTTTGAATCTGAATACTTAAAGAGGGTTGAGCAACGTTGCAAGACTCTGCCGCTTTTCCAAAGTGTCGATAGTGATCAACGGCTAGTAGGTATTTAAGCTGGGTAAGTGTCATATTTATTGGAATTTATAAATCATTAGCTTAAAATACAATTGAAATGTCTGTCACATCTGCTTTGATTTTACCATTGTTTGTTTTGCTTAATTTGAGCTGCGCGAGCAGCCCTCATGCAGCAAAACGTGAAATCGCTTTATCTAACTCTTTTGGCCCGCCGACGTCAGACACGCTATTTTCTAGTTATGAGACACTTAACATTAAGTTGTCAGCTCCGTTTACGACATTGTTTCAGGCAAAACTCTTAGGCAAAGAAAAATTTAAAGAACTCCCAGTCAAGGGCACTTTGATTATTGATGATCTGACTTTGAGGGTTCAGATAGTATTAAAAGGAAATTCTACAGCCATCATGTGTCCATTCCCAAAAATGGAATTAATGATCCTAGATGATGCATATGGAAACACTATTTTTTCTGAGTCTAAAACATTCGATCTGAATACCCATTGCGCCGATAAAGATTCCAGACTAGACGAAGCTTTCAAGGCATCCTACTATAATCATAGAGAAGCATTGGCATATAGGATACTTGATATCTTAGATATTCCGACTTTTCGAGCCAGACCCGTCATAATTCAATATCTAGATGAGAATAAAGCAGCTTTAAAATATTCTCAAAAGTATCAGGCGTTTCTGCTTGAAGATACATCGTCATTTCTAAAACGAATTGATGCCCGAGAAATTAAAGGCTTTAATGACGGCGGCAAAGAAAGCGCAATTAGAAAAAATCCTAAGAAAGCAGCTCAATATCTTTTTACCGACTTATCAGAGGCGCCACAAATTGATAGGGAGGACGCTGCTCGTATTGCGCTTTTTAATGAAATGATCGGGAACTACGACTGGTTTATAAAAGCTGATTCGAAGCATATGCGAAGTAAGGAAGATTTAAGAAACCTATGGAATGTCAAAATTGTAGAAACCTCTAATGGAAGATGGATACCCTTCCCCTTTGATTTTGGATTAGCTGCAGTCGTTACTGGAATCAGTCAGCCAAATCCATATATGAGGGTTTTCTCAAGTGTTGATTTGAAATCTCAGGAAAAATTAAAAAAACAATTCCATGAAAAGAGAATTGAAATACTACAACTTTCCCTATCTTTGGATAAAGTCGGACAAAGATACTATGAAGAAACACTGAATAAATTTTTTGAAGTCAATAAGCCTTAACAAAATTTAAATCCTTCTTAAAACTCAAAAAAAACCCGCTGGTCATAAGCCAGCGGGTTTTTTATATCTAGATTCTTAATAATTAGAACATATTGCGTGGATTAACGTCTTTGTCATCACGCTTAACATTTGTCTTATCTTTATCGCTAACGTCTTTTTCGCCAGCAGTTGCGATATCGCGTGCGCCAGAAGATTCTAAGATATCCTTAGCCTTCTTAGCCCAGTCGCTATCATCAACGTGAACTGACAATAAGATGCCGCCATCTTTTACGAAACCTTCGTAACGTTTAGCTTCGTACTCAGGAATTCCCATTCCGATAAGGCTACCAGCTAATCCACCAACAGCTCCGCCAACGCCAGCGCCAGCAAGTGCCGCCATAATTGGACCAGCAGCTATCAAAGGGCCTACGCCTGGAATTGCTAATGAGCCAATACCTGCAAGCCAGCCTAAGCCGCCACCTAAAAGTGCACCAGTTGTTGCACCAGTCGTAGCTCCTTCAGGAGCTTTAGTTGCTTTTTCGTGTGCGAAATCTTTTGTGCTTTCTTGAGTCGGCATCAAAACAGAAATGTCTGCACTTCTGAATCCTGCGTTCTTAAGCATTTCAACTGCACCTTCAACTGAAGGTTTAGAGTCAAAAATTCCAAAAGCTGACTTGTGTCCGGGTTTATCACTATTCATTGCCATAAAATCCTCCTTAGTTATTTTCGAACTATTTCAAGTTCATTTTTTACATTTTGAGCGCCTGCAATTTTAGCTGCGTGCGCAGAAACTTGAGCCTTTTCTTCTTCCGATTTAACAGGACCACGTAAAAATACTTTGCCACCTAAGGTAACAATTTTTACGTTTTTTGCGTATGTAGAAAACTCTTTATGATCGACAATTCCTTGTCTGATTTTTCGAGTAATCTCAACATCTTTATCAGACCCATAAGCCTGCTCATCAGCAGTTAAAGCCTTTTCATCACGTGCATTGACTGCAGTGTTGTCTCGCTTTGCATCTGATGCTTTTTCCATTTTTTCTGCTTGATCCTTTTTATCAGATGAATCAGAACTTTTAGCAAAAGCCACTGACGTCACTAGCATAAAAGAAGCTAATAATGCCTGGGTCTTTCTATTCATTACTTTCATTTTTTTCTCCTTGGTTAATACCAATATTTAACGGCTCCATTAATATTTAAAACATCTGGGTCGTTTCCATTTATGATGAGATACTTAGCGCTAGCGCCAAGAGTTAGGAAATTGCGGGTCTTTTCATTAAGCGGGATATCAAATCCAACAAGAGGTGCACCTGCAATGTCCGTATGACCTGACTTGTAAACTTGTCCAACTGCTAAACCAGCATAAGAATTTTTTAAAAGAAAATGATTACCACCGAAGTTGTAAGCACCTTTTAATAAAACAGCTGTTTGCTTAATGTCTTCAAGCTCTTGTCTTCCTTCATTTCTTGATTGCGTGATTTCTAAGCCGGCGCTCAAAGGAATATAGGGTTGAAATCCAATGTCTACGCCGTATCCAGCACCTGGATCATAGCTACCTTCTGGGACGACAGTACCAGCAATTAAACCGAAATGCGGCTTCCACTGCTCGTAAGATGTTACGGGTTGTGGGCTGGGCATAGTAGATGAGCTATCACTCGTCTGCGCTAAAGCGAAGCTCGAACTTAAAACAAAGGCTACTGTCAAAATTCTGCTGCAAAATCTGATTTCCATTTTAGAACTCCTTGTTTAATGAACGAAACTACATTTTTGGATTAACTTCTTATATTTGCATAGTAATCCACTAGAGAATTTAGTTCTCGGTAATAAATGAGTATTTATGCAAGTTGGATTCCAAGGGAAAGCTAACGAGTTGGATGTCATTAAAAAATTTTGTCTTTTTTGCCACACACGAGGCATTATGACTAAGAATAAAATTACATGTTGTTTGTATTTATCCAGTTTTGAAACGCTGTCCAATAAGATTTTATAAATTTTCGATTTGATTCGTCAGTCATTTTTCCTTCAGTATCAAAACTTTTTGAAGCATTTAAATAGAACTCGGGTTGGCCCATAGTTCGCATATTTAAGTAACCCAATACTTGCCTAAGTTGTTGTTGAGCGCCAAACGTCCCGATGTTACCTACGGAAGCTCCAACTACAGCTGCAGTTTTTTTATCCCACAAACTTTGACCATAGGGACGTGATGCCCAATCAATTGCATTCTTTAATACTCCAGGAAAGGATCGATTGTACTCTGGTGTAATAAAAAGTATTGCACGAGCTTCTTTAACTCTATTTTTAAAATCTCGAGCTATTGCTGGCGGATCATTTTCTATGTCCTGACTGTAAAAGGGAAGTTGTTCAATCTTGAAGTCATCAATTTCAATTCCCTCTGGAGCTTCTTCTTTAAATGCATTATAGAGTTTGCGATTCAATGAGTTTTTACTAATGCCGCCAATAAGGCATAGAACTTTAGCGTTAAACATGTGTCCCCTTTTCTTTAAGAATTACCAGTTGGATTTGTGACATTGACTGTTTCTGGTTCGCGTACACCTGGTATTGCAATTTTTTGACTTTCTGAAGGACGATCCTTTTTCTTATTAATTCGCAATGTGACCGTTTGTCCTGATTCGGCGGCTCTTAGTATTGCTTCGACAATTTCGACATCTATGAGTCCCTCTTTTAAACCTGGCTCAGGTGTTTTGTTCTTAAGTATGCAGTCGGAAAAGTAAAGTAGCTCAGCTGCGAATTGATCATGCTTTTTAAATTTCCTTATTGTTGTTTTGCCATTCTTGTTCACATGCATTTTCATTGATGTAGAATATTCGTAAGCGTTCTCTAAACGCAAAGAACCCTTTGTTCCGAATAAGTCATAGGTAGCACTGTCGATAGCGCCAAAGCTAACAGTAAAGCTTGCAAGCCTAAAATCAGGAAACTTCAGAATGACTGAAAACATTTCGTCAACTTCTGTGAAGCGACGATCTTCGCCCGTTAATTTTGATGCCTGAACTTCATACGGTTCGGATTTAAACAAATATCGGGAAGCGTTGATACAGTAAACACCAATATCCCACATAGGGCCGCCACCTGTTTCTTTTTGCAATCGAATGTTTTTAAGATCCTTTACTTGCATTGTAAAAACAGAATTAAAAATTCTAAGATTCCCTAGATGACCTTTTTGAGCCAATCTGATTGCCTCTAAATTTGCTCCATCAAAATGTAATCGATATGCAGTCATGAATTTCACTTCATGCTTCGACACTAATTTTTGTAACTCGAGGCAGTCAGAAACATTTGTAGTAAGTGGCTTTTCACAAAGTACATGTAAGCCATTTATAATTGCTGGATCGGCAAATTGTCTGTGAATCGTATTTGGTGTGGCAATATAGACCGCATCTACTATATTGTTTTTCAGCAAATCTTCATACTCTGTATATGAAACGCAATGTGGAACTTTATACTTTTTCGCTAGAAACTTTAATTTTTTAGGATCATCAGAAACAAGGGCAGTTAACTCAGAGTTTTTGCCTGCATTCTTAAATGCAGGTATCATGGCAGTCTGCGCAATGTGACCTAATCCCACTACGGCATAGCGTATTCTTTTTTGTTTCATATCAAACTCCTTTATGAATTCACATAGAACCCGCACTAAATATGCAAGAAGGGGACCTGCTAAAATTAAATATTGGTATGATTCGTGCTTATGATTTTAAGCAATGAGTTTACAATCTTATTCACAACACTCTTTTTTTCCTTTTAGCAAACAATTAAAACCCGTAGGTCCACTTGCTCGGTTCGATTTATTGATTCGTGCAAACAGGGTTAATGAAAGAATAAGCTCGTTCGTTGGTGAGCAAAATAATTCTCAAGCAGACGAGCTTCACTTTATTAAGAACAGTGACTATAGGGTTGGTATTTATGGTGATCTCGGACGCGGAACACATAGCGATGCCTTAGCACAAGACATTTTAAGTTTTATCCAAGAACAAAAAAAAGAATCGTCAATAGATCTAAGTTTTTGGGCGGTTTTTTACGATACAACAATTCTATCTGAAGTAGAGTTCCAAGAAGAATTGTGGAAAGAACTCAATTGCTTTTCTGATTCTCATCAAATCAAAAGAAACTTTGAGATCGAGTTCAAAAGAGACTCTAAAAATAATATTAATTTTAAAATAGGTGATGATACTTACATGATTACAGGGATGCATAATGAATGTCTGGTTAGTTCCCGACGTTTTCACTATGCAACCTTAGTTTTTACTAATAATTATTTTTCACATCTTTATCAAACTCATTAAGACTTTTTCTAGAGAAGTGTTCTACAAACATAGTATTAAAGTATTTAATATCGTGAGCGTTATTTTTTCTCATAAGGTCTACGACTTGTTCTTTTAACGTTTCGTCTTTTGTAGCAACTAGAACTAAATAGTGCCCTTCTCTAATTTCTTCATCAGCTATTTCAAAGAAGACCCATTCGCCAGAGCCCCAAAAACGTTGTGCCATTCGAACACACTTTTCGTAAAAGGAATGATTGTCACCTTTAAGGTCGATCATATCTAAACCTTCTTGACCATAGAGAAGATCAACATGTTCCATGTCTATCTTCTGCATTTCTAGATCTTTTAGTAAGGTTTCGACATCGTCGAATTTATTCATAAAACAGACAGTATGATCTGTTGGATAAGGCATTTGATGGCTGCGGTCGAACGGGGCTAAGTTGTTATCTTGCATAAAATCCTCCAACCATTTTAATTGCAAGTGGAGTGCCGCTTCTATCCATCCCACCTTGCAGTATGTTAAATTAAACGTAGAGTTCTGCCCCGAACTGGGCATTTTGCAGTACCTAAATCTCACGCATCTGTTTGAATTTTTCACATTTAAAAAAAGAATCCACACAATTACAAAATCGATACATCAATTTCGTAATTGTGTGGTGTGGATCGGTTCTGGCCAGGATTCGATCACTAAGTTTTTTTACCACGTTACTTTCAGTAAGTTTCTTCATTCAACGTTTCTTTTTTAAGGAAGGCATTGATTAAAACGTCCGAAAATCTCGTGGCGTGGCCTTATATTTCCGAGGTGGAAGCATTCAGTTATCGCTCTGTACTTGAGTATATTCTGTAGCATATTGTGTGCCGAGCATAAGTGAATAGGCAGTAATACTTATACTTAAAAAAGGTAAAACGCCTCAGGTTGATGGGACATCGAAATCAAAATTTACTTTGTGAAAAGTGCTCAAATTAGAAATAAAAAAGGCTTCTGTTTGATCAGAAGCCTTTTTTAGAATTTTAAATCTAATTCTTAATTACTTTGTAGTCTCGCTGATCCACTCAGTAACAGCGTTAACCTTAGCATAAACGCCATACTTGTTTGGACGCGCGCAACCTTCGCCCCAGCTCACAACGCCTGCAATTGCGTGATCACCATTGTTATTTTTTACAACAAGTGGACCGCCGCTATCGCCTTGGCAAGAATCTTTTCCACCTTGCTGATATCCTGCGCAGATCATTCTCTCTGTGGTTCCGCTGTAAGCCTTCTTACAATCAGAAGCACTGATAAGTGGAACATCAACTTTCATTAACTTATCTGGAAGTGACCAAGAGCTTTCTTTAGTCACGCCCCAGCCAGCAGTTGTCGACATCACTTGATCAGCGCTTGAAAAGTCAGGAATGCTGATTTCTTCTGCATTCAACTCTACAGGTCTGAAAGTTGAATTTCCGTTCAACTTAATAAGTGCGTAGTCATAATCCATTGTTGATGAATCATACTTAGGATGTGAAATAACCTGAGCTGCAGTGAAGCCTTCACCGCTAGTTAAATCTTTTTGATTCGAAATCCCGATATAAACTTTGCCAATGCGTCCCCCACGAACACAGTGTGCAGCCGTTAATACCCAGTTTGGCTTGATCAGCGATCCACCGCAAAAGTGGCTAGCCGAGTTTGCATTCGAATGTAGAGAAGCGATAAATGGAAAGTCTTTTGGACCTGCCTCTTCTCCACCTACTATGAGTGCGCCTACACTTGAAGCGTAAGATGCACTAACGAGTAGTACGGATGCGATTAATGTGATGATTGTTTTTGACATGTTTTTTTTCCCCTCGTGGTCATTTCTAATTAGACCTGTCACATAAGTTTTGCTGGTTTTTTGCCTCTTGGCAGTGCCCGCAAGCCAAAACTAGATACATGTCGAGTCGCGTTTTTCAGAGGGAAAATTTGAAAATTTTAATAAACGAAACGAAGTTTCTAAATAAATTGTAATGAAGGGCTGGTCCTAGGATTCAGGTCCAGCGCGGTTTCTGCTTCATATTGCCTAACTGGGGTAAGCCCCTTAGCCTAAGACCCTAAGCGGGGTGTACCGAATGAAGCTAGCAACATTCGCTCTAAGTTTTTTTATTTACTTTCAATCGCAAGCTACGGAAAGAGTTGAGTTTGTTGCAAACAGAATTCATTCATTATTAGTTTTCGTTAATAACATTGCGGGCGACCCCTTTGGATCACCCGCAATTAAAGAACTTTTTGAAAAAAGTAGTTTTAATACGAACGAGAGCAAACAAAAGATTAAACAACTTGAGGTACTAGACTCGGCTTTTGAAAGGTACATTACCTTCAGTGGAGTACCGAAAGAGCGAAAGAGCGGCTTAAGCGTAGAAAAAATGATCTGGATGCACTCTGCCTTCGCGACTAGTCTAGATGACCTATCCCAGCGAACAGTTGGGATCATTCGCTACGATGAGCAAAGCCAGTTTTTTGAAGTTCTAAGATACTTCGAGCCTATTCATGACCAACTCCTTTGGAATTCGAATTCAAAGGAGCTCAGTCAAACAGCTGCTCTATTTCAGAAAAAATCAGTTCAGTGGAAACTTGATGAATTGTTTAAGAAAGTCGTAAAATTTTATGATTCAAAATGGCCTGATGCTCAAAAATTCAGGGTTAGTTTATTTCCTATTCCCAAAGGGTCGAATTATTCCATGGCTTCTTCATATGGGGCCTTTGAATCAGTCGGAGTCATAATGGGCGAGAAAGATATCGAGGGGCGTTTTGGGGTAATCTTTCACGAGCTTTGTCACTCTTTGTACGATGCTCAATCTTCTGAATTTCAAAACCAGATCTCAAAATGGTATCAAGAGAGTCAATCGCCGTACTCAAGAATGACTTATAGCTGGATGAACGAAACTCTAGCGACTATTTTAGGCAATGCCTGGGCTTACTCGAAGGTGACTGGGAAGATAGAAAAAACAAGTTGGTATCATCAGCCGACAATTGACGGCTTTGCTAAAGCTCTTTACCCAGAAGTCCTGAAGTACCTTGATGCTAACCAGTCAATCGATCAAAAGTTTGTGGAAACTTCAATACAGGTTTTCCAAAAGACTTTTCCCGATTCAATTAAAGAACTAGGATCCCTTTTAACAAATCTTTCATTTTTTACTGACGGTTCTTTTGGGTCCTCTCGCGCTTTGGCAAAAGACTTGCGTGGAATTTACCGCATCCAATCCATGGGTAGTTCAAGCCCAATAAATAACGAAGAATCTTTAAGGGCTTTAAGAGACAATCGAACCTCGACAGTCTTTTTCCTAGCTCGTCGAAATAACATTAAGCAGTTTGATTATTTAAAAGCAGAATTTCCATTTTTGACGAAATTTGTAAAACAGGCTCAAAGCGGCAAAAGTCTTCTGGGCCTTTTCGACCAAGATGGCAAAAAGTATCTTATTGCCATCTTGAAAGATGACGTCGGGTTCGATTTTGTCCTGCAAAAGCTTAAAACTTTAAAGAAAATTGAAAAGTTGAATGAATTCCTAGATCTGGATACGATCTAAAAATGTCGATTCGAGTTTTACACTTAGGCACTGAATACACCTGGCGAGGTGGCGAAAACCAAGCCAGACTTTTAATTGATGGTTTAAAAAATCGTGTCGAGGCCCAATTCGGTGCGACTCCCCGGAAGAGCATAGCGTTTCAGGAAAAACGTTGGAACTGCGAACTTTTGGCGCTTAACTCAGGAAATCCTTACGACCCATTTAGCATTTTGAGCCTTATAAGATTCATTAAAAAAAATAGAGTTAATATAATCGATGCCCATACTGGAAAAGGCCATACGTTAGCACTAAATGCATCACGGTTTCTTCCGGACGTTAAGATCGTTGTTCACCGAAGAGTCGATAATGTTCCTAAGAGTAAACTTCTAACGAAAAAAAAGTATTTCCACCCAAGAGTTACAAAGTTTAC
>JANPPO010000002.1:0-2820 GCA_031428555.1 Bdellovibrionales bacterium
TAAAAGATTATCAAGTCACGACCGCAGAAAATGGTGCGCAAGCGCTAGCTTCATTAATGCATTCTCGTCCTGATCTTATTATTTCTGACGTTATGATGCCCATGATGGACGGTATTCAATTTTTACAAGAATTAAGGGGTCATGCAGAATTACGAACTGTACCCGTTATTTTACTTTCGGCACGTGCTGGTGAAGAAGATAAATCAAGTGGCATAGAAATGGGTGCTGATGATTATTTAACGAAGCCGTTTTCTGCAAAAGAACTGCTTGCGCGGGTTCGTACGCAGCTTTACATGTCGAAAGTTAGAAAGTCTGTTGCGGAAAAAGAAGTGGCAGTAGCTCACCTCGCCAATCAGCAGCGCTGGCTTCAGAAAGTTTTAGACTTAGTTCCGACCCCGCTAATTCTGATGGAACCAGAAACAGGTCGTATGAAATTTGCAAATCAAGCTGCACATAGAATGGCAGGTGGGACTTTTCCATTGGATATTCCATCCGACAAATTCGATCATGTTTATCAAGTTACAGACTCTGACGGTAATATTATACCTGCAACAGATTATCCAGCCTCACGCGCCCTTCGCGGAGAAACCGTTCGGGAAGCTCAGGTGGTGTGGCACACACCTGCTGGCAAGTTTTCACTTTTTGTCGACACTGAGCTCGTTGCGGGCGATGAGGGACACTCGTCAATGATCATTTTGTGCCTCAATAATGTTACTCCAATTAAAGAGATTGAAGCTGAGCTACGACGTCTGCTTGTTGCACGGGATGAATTTTTGTCGGTAGCCTCGCATGAATTAAAAACACCTTTGACGAGTCTTAAGCTACAAATGCAAATAATTCAGCGAAAAATCTCAAAGGGCGACCCTCATGCATTAGCACCTCAGGCAATGGCCGAAATGATTGAATTAACAGATCGGCAAGTTGTTCGGCTATCGCAATTAGTAGACGATATGCTTGATGTTTCACGAATGGAGTCCGGGAAATTAAGCCTAAGCATCGAACCAGTCGAGCTTTCAGAATTGATTTATGATGTGGTCGCTAGACTGCGCAGTCAGGCAAATGCTGCGGGCACTGAAATACGCATTATGGAACTTGAAAAGACAAATGGAAACTGGGACAGGTTTAGAATCGAACAAGTTCTTATTAACTTACTCACGAATGCTTTTCGATACGGCCAGGGTAAGGGAATCGAAATTCAATTGTATGCAACTGAACAATCAGCAAAGATTGTTGTCCAAGATTTCGGCAAGGGTATTGAAGAAGACGATCTCACTCGAATTTTCAAGCGTTTCGAAAGGGCGAACGTACAAAATGCGGTAAGTGGCTTAGGGCTGGGGCTTTATATTTCACAACAAATTGTCGAAGCTCATGGTGGAAGCTTAAAAGTTAAAAGTGAAATTGGAAAAGGCTCTAGCTTTACAATTGATTTACCTTTGCTCTAATTTTTAAAAAAATAAACTTTAACGACTGATTTTGTGGCCGTCTTCTGGATGAACTTCGATCTTTAAAAATTCCATGCCTGCGGCTGTTGCTGCCTGCATTCCCAAAACACCATCTTCGAAAACGAGACAATCTTTTGGTTCAACTTTTAAGAATGCTGCTGCTTTTAGAAAACAATCTGGTGCGGGCTTCCCGTTCTCGTAATCTTCTGCACAGATTAATAGATCGAAATATTTTTCCATCTTTAAAAGCTCGAGTGTGGTTTGAACGGGCTTTCTTCGACTACCTGAAACAATAGCCATCGGAATTTTTCCATAAGCTGCTTCGATAATTTCAACAACAGGTACAATAGGTTTTACGTCAGGAACGTTTTTTAAATAGAATTGTTCCTTGTTTTTAAGTATTTCATCAGCCGACAAATCAACTTGATGATACTCACTCAAAAGCTTAACGATTTCCCGCGTGGGCCTTCCAGCCCAACCGTGATGTTGTTCCGCCGTGAGTGTCAGATCGTAGTGTCCTAAAGCATGATTCCAAGCTGCGAGATGTCCCGGCATTGTATCAGCAACTGTGCCGTCGAAATCAAAAAGGAAAGCTTTAAATTCGCGGTCGGGGAAAAAAAGTTTAACCATAAGAGTTCTATTCTATTTTATATTCGTAAGAAAATCGACTGTGCCTTGCAGAAGCTTTTCCCAGTTTTCTGTTCTTGCGATTCCATGGCCTTCTTGCAAGAGCACTTCATACTCGACAGGAACTTTGTGTTTACGAAGTTCCTCGACGTAGGCATCCATTTCAGCTTTAACTGTGCGAACATCATTTTCTGCTTGGTAAATTTTGAGTGGGGTTTTCACCTTAGCTGCGTGGAAGAATGGAGATCTCTCTTCGTAAAGTTTTTTATTTTTTACTGGATGCCCAATTTCTGTCAAAAACTCTGCTTGCCATGAAGGATCAGGTGGAATTGATTTCATGAACGTAAAAAGATTAGCGAGCGCCACGATTGCGACTGCACCTTTGAATTCTTGCGGATACTGGGTAATCGCAGAAAGTGTCGAAAATCCGCCAAAACTTGCGCCGACGATGAATATTCTTTCGTTATCGACGTAATCTAATTTGCCAAGGGCTTGACGACCGTAAATCACATCTTTGATGTGGCCGCCACCCCAATCCTTATCGTTCAAAGTTTCAAATTTTTTGCCGTAACCAGTGGATCCCCTGAAATTAGGTGATAAAACGACAAAACCTTTTTGTACCCAGTATTGAAAAAATGGATGATAAAGGTGTCTGTCCTGACTATCAGGTCCCCCATGAGGCCAAACGATCGCAGGTCTTTTTACTTTTTGCCCAGTCGCTGCCGCATCAACCCACTCTTGCTTAGCATAA
>JANPPO010000003.1:0-5020 GCA_031428555.1 Bdellovibrionales bacterium
GTTCGAATCATCGCACCAGATATAGGAGATAAGTTTCCAGGATTGTTATTGTTGTTACCACCATTATCAATTGGAAAAGTCGGAGAACCGGGATTGAAAAAATCGATGGGTCTTGGTCCTACCGGAGTGAACGGAGTAACAGGTGTAAATGGAAGTGGTTCGCCACCAGTTTCATCAATCGTAACTGGTCCATTTCCCGACTGTTGATTTACTTTCGGAGGCGTATCTTTAATATTTGGAAAGAGATCATTATTTTGAGCATAAGCTGAACTCTGCCAAGTTAGGCTCGTTCCAAACATTGCGACCGCTAAAATATAGGTTGCCGTAACCCTGATATTTCTCAACATAATTGCCTCTTCCTTATAGATAGATTTTGCTATCTTTTTTCAACATGGTCCTTGTTTGAACCTTTATTTTATGAACTACTAAAGCTGTCAGAGGGCTGCTCAGTCCCTATCTTTTTTACATTCTTGATCACGGCATGTCCTGCTTAAGTTGCTGATTACTCTCGCAACTAAAACCATTTTCGTGGCTTTAAATGTAGTTCTTTATGAGGGTGCAAATTGAAGCCCAGAAAACCGCCACAGGTAAGTATTGGAAATGTCTCAGTTTGAGAAAATGTAAGCGTGACATGGAAGTGACAATTATTTGGTCACTTTTTTTGCAGCTCTTCTCTGTTTAACTTAATAGAGAATTGGGTAGAGCCCACAGTTAAACGATGGCAAGAATATTGAAGTTTAAGTTACCAAGATGAGACTGGTAATTTTTTTCAACCTTATTCTAGTTAGCTTTGCCTTCGCAGAAACTGATTTTTCTAAAGCGAAACGATCTGGGACGACTCGAGCTGAGCGCACTTACTTAGTGAAAGCGAAACGCTCTGATGTAGCTAAGGCTGAAGGCTCTGATTCTCGTGTATCAGAGCAGGTTCAGAACTATAAAAAGGGGAAGAAATTTAGCTTTAAAAAGAAGCCTCGTCAGACGACTTACAAATCAGTTCGTTCTGCAAAATACAGAGGTTACAAAGTAACTGAAATTCATACGTATAACGAGCCTGCTTTTTTAACTCGTGAAGATATGAACAAAATTATTCCTTCAAATGTAACTGATAAAGATCCATCTGGCGAAGTGTTAAAAAAGATGGGCGATAAGGCAGTCAATGTTTGGTTGAAATCTTCAACGATGCAGAAAATGTCTATCGTTCAAGCTGCTCAAAAAGTGGAAGATGCTATGAAGGCCGAAGTGAATTTGGCTCCGGAAGATTCTCTTGTAAAACATAAACTTAATTTCCAGGTTCAGGCTTTTCAAGCAACTTCAAAAGTGGACTACACTGGCTATGTTGATGCATCTGTAAGTTATAACATTCGCGATAATAAAGCGGCTTACGAAGTCAGAAAAAAAGTTCTTCAGAACAAAGACTTATTCGTTAATCATACTGATTCAAAAAACGAGAACTTAAGTTCTGTCGGCCTAAAGTGGTCTTTCTAAAATAAATAACCAAACCAAATCAAACTTACAGCTGAGCTTTAAGTTTTGCGCCAATATCTTTGCGATATTGGATTCCATTACTTTGAATCTGACCGATCAACTTGTAAGCTTCTGAAATAGATGACTGAATCGTTGAGCCGATTCCGACACAACCCAAGACGCGGCCACCATTGGTTAAATACTGCCCATCAACTCTTTTTGTTCCAGCGTGGATAACCCATTGGTTAGGATCACTTAAATCAAGCGGTCCCTGAATTGGAATATTCTTTTGCGGAGCCTCGGGATATCCGGCAGCAGCCATAATCACGCATGCCGCAGAAAGATTTTTAATCCGAAGCTGAGCTAACTTACCCTTCGCTAAATCGCAAAATAAAACCGCGGTATCACCATCAATCAATGGCAATATTACTTGAGTCTCGGGATCACCAAAGCGGGTATTGTATTCGATTACTTGGGGGCCTTGATCTGTCATCATAATGCCTACGAAAACAATTCCACGGTAAAGAAAATTTCTTGAACGCATATGTTTTAAAGTAGGCTCGATGATTCTAGACTTAATCTGCTCTTCCCAGTCTTTTTGAATCACAACTGGCGCAACGGTTCCCATCCCACCCGTATTAGGGCCCTGGTCTTCGTCCAGCAGTCGTTTATGATCTTGGGCGATAGGAAGTGCGAAATACTTTTCGCCGTCAGTTAAAACCGTATAGCTAATTTCAAAGCCCGGCATAAATTGTTCTAAAACAGCTTTTGCACCTGCCGGGCCAAAAATCTTTTTATCAAAATAATCTTCAGCGGATTTCTTGAGTTCTTCTAAAGTTTTACAAATTGCGACACCTTTACCCGCGCAAAGACCATCAGCTTTCAGAACGTATGGAGGAGTAAACTGTTTGCTTGCATCTAAAGTTTCCTGAACAGTTTCTACAATGGTGAATTTTGCTGTGGGAACTCCAGCTTCTTGCATAAAAACTTTTGCAAAAATTTTTGAACCTTCAAGTTGGGCAGCTTCCTGGTCGGGGCCAATGCAGTGGATTCCGCGAGTTCTTAAAAAATCACTTAAGCCCGCCACGAGTGGATCTTCAGGCCCAATAAAGACAAAATCAATTGCATGAGTCGTGCAAAAATGAACAAGTGCTTCAGAGTCTTTCCAGGAAATATCAGGATGGCATAAAGCTTCTTTGGTCATTCCGTCATTCCCAGGAATGACATGAATTTCAGTCACGGTCGGGCTTAAGCGAAAAGACTTTACGAGAGCATGTTCTCTTCCGCCTGATCCTATGACTAATATCTTCATTAAAGAATTCCTTTGAGTTCTTTCAGAATCTTTTCGCCTTCGGGAAAAGATTCTGGCGCAACATAAAGACGATCGATTACGCGCGCACCTTCATACTTTTGAAAAATCTCTGTAGAGCTTCCAATTTCAGTTGGCTTAACCCATGGGTCATATTGATCAACTACGAAAATCGGAAAAGTTTTTTCAAGCGAAGAGTGATACTTCGATAATCGAATTTTTGAGGAAGCCCAAATAACTTCAACGCCTCTTTTTTCAATCTCGGTTTTTAAAATTTCAGGGCGGGTTTCATCGGATACATTATGCATTTCAATTAAAACTTTATATGGAGTTCTTGCCGTAATTCTTTGGGCCCAATTATTGTTTACACCAGCCAAGTGTTCATAAAGTTTGTAGTCATTGTACTTTGTGTATTCTTGAATATCCGCAGGCAAAAAAAATGTACATTCTTTAGACGAGAGATAGCGATTCAGCATCTCTTCATAGATGATACTTTTATGATGAAAATAAACCATCAAGTGCATGTGATGTCTTGAAATCAAAAAATCATCGAACGAATAAAGTGCGCGGCGATTCATGGCTAAGTAAGCTTTGTTCTCAACAATATGAAGAGTTAGGTTCTGGATGAGCCACTCCATATCGATTTTTCCGTAATTAGTTCCGCAGAAATATGAATCACGTTCCAAGTAATCCATGCGGTCGACATCAAGTTCAGAACTTACCAGCTGGGATAAGATCGGTCTAAAATCAATTCCTTGATCGGTAAAAAAATCATCTCGTTCAGGTAAGTTTTTATCGATCAAACAAGCCACATGATAAGGATCAATATCGGTAAATTTATTTTTTATCGTTTCAGCAATTGAAGATTCAGTTACATACTTAATCGTATAGTCTTCATGATTCGCCTGACGTTCTTTATGATCACCGTAAGCTTTCACTTTCAATAACGATAACTGCGGCATCACTTCTTCAGTCGTGTGACTTAAAGGACCGTGACCCACGTCATGAAGCAAAGCTGCAAGCCGAAATGTTTGACGAAGTCGTGTCTTCACAGAAATTTTAGAAAACGGGTAGGCACCAAAAATGGAATCAAAAGCAAGAACAGCTAAGTGCCCCACGCCAATCGAATGAAGATACCGATTATGAGTCGCACCAGGAAAGCTAAATTCAGAAAAACCAAGCTGCTTAATTGATCGAAGGCGCTGATATTCAGGAGTATCAAGAACCGCGACCTCAGCATTGGAATAATGAATAGAACCATGAACGGGATCTCTAATTTCCATAGGTGACAGGTACATTTTGCGTAACAGCGTGTCAACTTGCGAGTTTATAGAAGTAGCGTGTCATCTTTAAAGCCATTTTTATCTCGAGTAAGGCTGAACTCCTGTCTCTTGAGTCCGGTGCGAATGATCTCAACTTTGTCTATTCCCATTGGTGTATCTAACCAATTCAAATTTCCCGTCAGATTATCAAAAAAATTGTAATCATCAAAAATAGGAATTTGCATTCTTTCTGAGCCAATAAATCCACGTAAAGATGAGTATTCGTAATCTAATACAGATTTACATAATCTAGCGCGCACAGGATTTTGATAAATATACTTAAGAACAGATTGGAAGTAGTCTTGCTTACTCACAATTGATGGGTAGTACCGATCGCCGTACAAGTGATTTTTAACTCCGCGAATTGAGCGAATATCATCACTAGTTCGCTTCATAAAGTGTTTCATGAACTCGCTTAAATTTCCCTCGGGCGTTGAAATGAGAAGATGAAAATGATTGTTCATCATAACGAATGCGAGAACTCGCACCTTAAAAATTCGAGAATAAAACCAAAGAGCGTTGCCGTAGATTTCCCAAGCATCTGACAAATCGCAAGGGAAGGGTAGGCCATCATTAGTCCTAGCATTGATGTGGTATGGGAAATCAGTATTAAAAACGTTTCGAGTTCTGGGCATAAAATATCGGTCTTCAATTTCTATTCCCATCTACCTAAAGGGAAATGAAATTTTTAAGTTTTAATTATCCGCTTCTCGTCTATGACTTGCATTATTCGGATACCGCGCCGTTACGCAAAATGCACCTGTCACTCCTAGGATTATTGCTGAGCTTCGCTGTTTACTTTTTCTTGAATCTTTGGAGTTCGACCAGTAATCGCTGATTTTTTTGCTTCTGCATTAACCAAGCAGGAAGCCATATTTTCGGAAAAATTTGTTTTATCTTTGATGCTCATGCAGCCACCGCGGAC
>JANPPO010000004.1:0-2784 GCA_031428555.1 Bdellovibrionales bacterium
CTACATAGGCAAACCTTGGAAATGGATCCGATGTTGAAACAACAACGGAATGGACACCGGCTGAAAAACCTCCAAGGTCGGTAGTGACCCAGCCAGTCGGCGCTCCACCTTGAGGAATATTGGTTACTGATGTTCCATCAATGGTAATTGTCAACGCTGCCGAGTCGGCTGTGATTTGATGAGCAAAATATATTCGCGATTTTGTCGCCAAGATCAAATTTCCGGACAGCGAATTTAAAGTGCTATCCCCTAATAAATATTGGTAAGTGTCATCAATTCTATCCAGGTCTACTTGACTCACCCAAGTGGCACTTCCCGCAGGAGCTAACGAATTTGTATCTGTATAAGTAATGGCAGTCGTAACCGCGGTTAAGGGTAGCCGCGAAGTTTGTGAAGGCAAAGTTAAGGTCAACCCCGGCGGAGCGCTTCGAGAAGAAGAATCCTTACTAAAAAAACTGCAAGAAGTAAATGTGATGAAAATAATGGGAGAGCACTTGAACACTTTTACTAAGTCGATTTTCATAGTCTTATTATCTCTTAAATTATTTGATTATTAAGCGTATTTTATTTGAAAATAATTAAACTGGACTTATGAAAAGCTGTTAAAAATACATGATTAATTTTGACCATTATTAGTATTTTAATATTTAAAAAATCCACTTGGGCGGCCGTCATAGCTAAGATTGCAACTCTGATACTGAGATGCTTTTTTGGATGTCTGCTTCGATGTCTTGTGATAATCCGAGCTCCAAGTAAGCGAAAACACTCTTAAGTGATTTCGCAATGTTGCTCTTTTTGTGATCCTAATGTGTTTGAGAAATTGGCGGGGTGGAAGGGACTCGAACCCTCGGCCTTCCGCGTGACAGGCGGACGTTATAACCAACTTAACTACCACCCCGCACCAAGAGAACGTCTTTTATACTGACGTCAGGCCCCTTGATCAACTACTATTTTTCAAAGATTTTCTTATCTCGCTTCATCCTCTCAAAACCTAGGAGTACCTGTGAAGTCCTTAATTTTGCTTACTTTTTTAGCATCTTCTCTCGCTTTCGCTGAAACTAAGACTATTGCCGTGAAAGGCATGACATGCGGTAGTTGCGTGTCCCACGTGAAAAAAGCTGTTTGCGATGGACTGTCTTACTCAAAGGAAAACTGCAAAGTCGAGATCGGCAAAGTGACAGTTACTTCTGACAAATTAGATGTTGCGGCTGTTGAAGCTGCGATCACAAAGGCCGGCTACGAAGTCGCCGCTGCAGGCGAGATCGTTTCCGCAACTGAACAGAAATCATGTCATGGTGACGGCAAATCGTGCGCGGACCACAAAGCTGATCACAGCGGCCACAAGACTGAAGACAAAACTGTAACTCCAACTAAAAAGAAGTAGTCCCAGATGAACGGTTCACTTATTTGGTTTGATATGGAAATGACCGGTCTCAATGTCGAGATCGAACGACCCATCGAGGTCGCCTGCATTATTACAGATTTTGATTTCAAAGAACTTGCGAGTTACGAGGCCGTAATTCGCCAGCCTCAGGAATTTTTGGACCGCATGGATGATTGGAATATGACTCATCATACGGAATCTGGTTTAGCCGCGAAAGTTCCAAAAGGTAAAGACCCCGCGGTCGTCGAAAAAGATTTAGTTGATATGGTTCAGTGGTATTTCCCGAAAGGCCGCGATGGCGCAGTTTTGGCGGGAAATTCGATTATGCAAGATCGTTTGTTCATCGATCGCTACATGAAAAATTTCGCAAGCTGCCTTCACTACCGAATGCTCGATGTGACTTCGTGGAAAATTATTTTCAAAGATAAATTTAAGCGCGAACACAAAAAGAAAAATCAACATCGGGCTTTAGATGATGTTCGCGAAAGTATCGAAGAGTTGAAATTCTATCTTCAATTTATTGATACGGAAAAACTTCAGCCGAAAATTGAGCCTAAACCTTAAAATTGAATCTGGGGACTAACCGCCCGAACTCTTTCCTTCACTATTTCAAGTGTGGGAAATTCTTTTAAGATAGCCACAAAAGCTGCAGCACCCAGCATAATGAAAGTACTGACTTCACCCGAAAGCTGAGTCGAGATGAATCCAAAAGTCGCAGCCGCTTCAGCCATAGCGACTCGAAGAATGAACGGCGTAAAGTAAATCGGCAAGATTTGCGCTAAACCTTGAGGCTTCGCAGCTTCCAAAGCTTTCGCGAGTATAGAGTTCGCAAGCGGAATTCGCATAAGCAAAGCGACTACACCTAAGAAAAACAAAACAACGTGAATCGGGTTTCGAATATTTTCCGAGAAAAGAACCGTGTCGTAAACTGGTTTTCTAATGACGAATAGAACCACTGCTAACATGCCCACAGCTGCACCCATAGCGATGCAAAGGATCTGCATAGTTACAATTGTCTGTTCAGGCTTCATTTGTGGAATTTGGTTATTTTGATTCATAGCTCATCATCACACTGTTTACATAAAAAAAGAAGAGACATCTCTGTCTCTTCTTTTTTGGAAACTTGACGCACCTTTTATAAAAAAGTGAGCTGCTACATTCTGTTGCCTTTAGTATCGGTAGAGTTCTGGTTTGAATGGGCCGTTTACGTCCATACCTAGGTACTTAGATTGCTTGTTTGATAGTTTTGTTAGCTTTGCACCCACGTGCTCTAAGTGTAACGCTGCTACTTTTTCGTCTAAGTGCTTTGGTAAACGGTAAACGTCGATTTGCTGGTACTTATCACGGTTTGTGAAAAGTTCCATCTGAGCCATCACCTGATTCGTGAATGAGTTACTCAT
>JANPPO010000005.1:0-5172 GCA_031428555.1 Bdellovibrionales bacterium
GAGTGCTGTTATTTTGAATCATCATGAATCTGATCATGAGCTAACAGACTCTAAAAAATTATCCGAAAAGCAGCGGACTTATTGGTTCGAAAAAATCTCAGCTGAACATCAGGTCGGAATCGGCTTTGCAAGTGTTGAAGAAATAGAAAAGTTCAACATCTTACAAGCCTCATTTTTGGCAATGAAGCGAGCGATTAAAAATTTGAAATTGAGTTCGGGGATTGTCTTAGTCGATGGGCATATGAAAATTCCAGGACTCGAAAACTTTGAACAGCACGCGATTGTAAAAGGTGATTTAAGATTAGCGCCGATATCTGCTGCATCGATTATCGCAAAAGTGACTAGGGATAGTTTGATGAAAGAACTTTCGAAGGAGTATCCAGGTTATGGATTCGAAGTTCACAAAGGCTATGCCACCGAAATTCACCGAACGGCCATCCAGAAAAAAGGTATCACAGCCCTGCACCGAAAATCCTTTGGTGGAGTCAAAGAGTTCATCTAAGTTTGAAAAACCAAACATCGTTGCAAAGCTTGAAAGCGCTGAAGTAAAAAGCTTCGGTACTAAGCCAAAAAATTCTGTTCAGTTTGGATTAGAAACCGAAATAAAAGTTCTAAGAGATCTTGAAATCAAAAATTGTAAAATCATTGGTCACCGAATTAAAACTCCGTTTGCAGAAGTCGATATTTTATTCCGCAGTACAAAAGGTGTAATTGTATTGCTCGAAGTGAAATCATTATCTAAATGGGTGTGGCTTGAGTCGAGAGTTACGAAAAAACAAAGTGATCGATTAAAGCGGGCGGCAACTTTTATAGAAAGTCGCTATAACGAATCTGTTCAGATTTGCTTGGCTTACGTTATTAAAAATAAAATATTTTATCTGGCGCATGAGGCTTAGCAATCGTTGCTAGAATGAATAGAAAATAGAACCTTGAGGTTTAGTTTGTTCGGAATTGATCGAGCGTTGATCTTGGTGGTGGGGGTTTTGGTACGCCATCGAAGTTATATTCGAAACCGATTCCGATGCGTTCGTCATTTCCAACTTTTAGTCCATGAGTGATATTCACCTGCCAACATTCGCCGGGTGGCTTAAGTTGTGCGACATAACCCCAAGATTTTATTTGTTTGCTGTCTTTTGAATTTCTCCAGTTGGCGTCGTAAACAAATTGGCCAGCAAAATTGATCGGTTTTGATGTGAAGCCTAAGCCAAAGGAAATATCTTCGACTCGATTTGATTTATTAACTTTCTGGCCTTGAACGATTGTATAAGTTCGATCAAGACCGACTTCGAAAAATTGACCCTTATCATTAATTAAAGCTGTACGGGTTTTGATATTAGTCACATTTTGATCTGGAAAATAATTGAGATTCGTATTTGTTTCGATGTTATCAAACTTAACAGTTAAAACTCCGGCTAGATCGGACCAGCGGTTCTTGTTATTTTTTGTCGCATCACTTGTTAAATTATAGCTCTGGGTTAAACGAAATCTTAAAACTTGACGATACTGGTTTGAATCACCGCCCCAAAATCTTTGGATCAGACGATTCGTAACACCTAAAGTAACTAAGTTTCGATCCAAAATTCTATCATTTTCGTCGAACTGAATTCCGAGGCCACCAGTAAGGTCACCATCCGATACTGGAGTTGAAGTTCCAGGCGAAGGAGTAACAGAAGATTGATCTGGAAAGAAAGGGTGGTTTTGTAAATCAAGCCAAGGAATATTAGCATAAGAAATTTCTGGTTCGATCACATGTTTATAGCGCTCCGCTTGGGGAATATCTTCGCCGTAGATATTGCTCATAGAGAGACGAGTTGTGAGTTCGGTTTTTAAATAGCGACGAGTCACTTCACTATCTGCGCCGACTGGGAAGAAGTAATGAGTATCACGGTAGCTAATTCGGGGAATAATATCAAGGGCGTCTCCAACTCTGAAGTTCGCATTCACTGTTGGGCGAAAATCAAGTCTTTGACCAGTTCTGATGAGGTCTCGTGAAGAATCAAAGCTTCCATCATAGGTGTAATTACAATTTGGTTGATCGTCGCAAACATCAATATTGCCTGAATCGTTTTCTGGAATTCGAGATCCAGCCGATAAATCATCATAGCCTTTAAAGGACCTTGTGAAATTAACGTAATTTAAATCCCATGAATAAAGAAATGGTGTGTCTTCTATTCGGACTGGAGTTTGAGAAAGCGTTAACTCTGGCAGTCGATGAACGGCGTCGTTGTTGTTCGCAAGTGGGTCTGCTCGCAAAAGGTTAACGTAATAAGAAGTATCAAAAGTAAAATGGTATCGATCGGTGCTTTTAGAAAAGCTGACTCGGTTTTCTAAAGCAGGATCACTTAGATTTCTCTCAAAAGTTTCCTTTTCAAAATCTCTCATGTACCGGAGATCTGATGCGTTGTGGACGGTCATTCTTTGAACCCAGCCGTCATCGCCTTCCAAATAGTGTTGATAGTAAAGGTACCAGCGATTGAAATGGGCCTTATCAGGATTAAAATTTCTGAAAGCAGAATTTGGTTTGGTAAAAACTTGGTCTCTGAGCCAAGCCGTATCAAGTTCACCGCTTGAGTTTTCGGATAAGACATATCGATAGTTGGCCATTCCCATAAGAGAACGTTTTTCGAAGTTTTTCATTGTCAGTGTCATGTCAGAACTTCGATCAATTGCCCAAAAATAAGGTTGAGCGAATTCGATACCACCTTCTTCGGTTCGGCCGAACTCTGGGGTTAAAAGTCCTGACTGACGATCACTTTTTAAGGGCACTACGAGGTAAGGAAGCCATAAAACGGGGACTCCGCCGATGCTCATGACCGAATTTTTAATATAGGCGTAGCCGCCTAATTCTGCTCTGATTTGTTGGCCAGAAAAATTCCAGGTTGCCGGACAATTTGTACAAGAAGTGTAATTTGCATCAGTTACGAAGAATTCGTCTTCACCAGTTTTTTGGATCAAATCACCTTCGAATAAAACTTGCCCGGCTTTGACGTAACCATTTTTGATAAGCCCCGTGCCTGATTCGTAATCTAGCAAAATTTCTTCACCGTTTAAGGTCTGCTGATTTGAAACGACCGAGACCTGGCCAAAAAGCTCTAGCTTTTTTGAACGAAGATAAATCACGGCTCGTTGACAGGAAATATGTTGATCACCTCTGACGATTTGTACATTGCCGTCGAGCTCGATGATTTCTCTTTCGTGATCGCGCATGAGATTATCGGCCTGCAAGGTCAGGCCTTGAATCTTTGCGGCTGGTGACTCTGGCGCTGCTTTAGCTTTCGTATTCGCACTCTTGTTTGCCTGAGCGAACAAAAGTGAAGGCGCAAAAAAACAGCAGCTGAGAGTGACCCAGAGATTGAAAAATAACATCTGGACCATTGTAAGAAGAGGTCCGGCGAAAAGGCAAACTGGTCTTATGTCGCCTGTGGTAAAAATGAAAGCCGCCGATAGGTTTAATAATGAGACATGGAGGGCTCCAAAATTATGGAAACATCAATTCGTAGGCAAGGTGAGTGGACGGTAGTTAAGATTTCAGGTCGAATCGAACTTGAAAAGGCTCAAACCTTCCGAGATGCGTGCTTAAAGTCCCTTAAAAATGAAAAAGTGGTCTTCGAACTGGATCGACTACAGTTCGTTGGTTCAACCGGCATGACGGAATTCTTCGAGTGTCTTCATGATATCGAAAGAATGAAAGGTTGCGGCGTTAAATTAGTCGGTCTTTCATCTGACTTTAAGAGATTTGTCGCTTTCACAAAAGCGTCACAACTGAAAATTCACGAAACACTGGAAGAGGCGTTTAAGCCTGCACTTGATTCAAGTCACGATTTTAATCAAAGCGCATCAGAGGTAGCGGCTGCACTTGCGACTCCGCCTGCTTCGGAGCATTCCGAACTTCCTCAATCTTCTGGCTCAGAGAATAATTAAGCTGCTCGAGCGCCTCTAAACTCTTTTTTTGGCGCTCAGTTTCTTCGTGTTTTTGATTCCACATGAAACGTAAACTTTCCATTTGACGACGAAGTTGGATCAGTTCCTCTTCTTGTCGAAGGCGAATTGCGTGTTCATCTTCAATGTGAGTTTTTAAATCGACATTTTCAATTTCATATCGAGTTTTGAAGCCTTCAAGCTCATTTACTTTTGATTGTAATCTTAAAGTTTCTTGCTCGAACTGCGCGCGTATTTCTATTTTAGATCGATCAAGCTCGATAACTCGATTTTCGAGTTCAGCTTTCTTTTCAACGGCAATGTTCATCTGATTGAGTTTGAGCTTCATTTCGTTATAGTTTCTTTCGAATTGAGAGCGATCTTCTTTTAAAGTTTGGATTTGATTTTCAAAGTGTTCGATCAGGCCTTGCTTCTGTCTTTGCATATCATCAATTTGGTTTTTTGATTGACGTAAAACTTCCTGCATCTGAAGACGCATTTCTTTTACTTGAGTATCCTTAAGGTGAATGACATTGCGAAGACTATCTAAATCTTTTTGCGCTTGATCTCTTGAAGTTTTTAAAGTCTGAATATACGGCTTTACCTGATACTTGATTTTATCATGGTATTTTCGGTGGCGTTCCATCTCGGCGTGCATTTTTTCAGATTCTTTTGCAATGATTGCTAATTTATCTTTTTCTACCTCAAGTTCATCAACTTTACTTTTCCACGCATTATCTTTTTCTTTTAAAACCTGAACTTGATCAGCGTAGTTTAGAATTTGATTTTTTCTTTCAAAATTTTCATTTTGTAACTCTTGATTAAGATCTTCCAAAGTGGCAAGTCTTCGAGACATCACTCTTTGTCGAGTCATCATCTCTTCATTTTGAGAAATGAGATTTTCAATCGTCGCAGACTTTAACAGATCTTTTGATACATAAGATTCGTTTGCTTGAGGCGCATGTGACAAAGGTGCTGGGTCTTCTTGAATATCGTATGTATCTAAAAGTGAATGCGTAAAGGATTGGCTTAAATGTCTATTTTCCATAAGTTTATTGTCTCAGAATGAGGCAGGTTTTGTAAACACAGTCTAGCTCAAGAAGAGTCAAGACCTAGACTTTAGACTGCTTAAAATTTCAATTTTAGAGACCTAGAAAAAGGTCTTGACTCTTCTCTAGCTAGACTGTGTTTACAAAACCTGCCTCATTCTGAGACAATAAACTTATGGAAAATAGACATTTAAGCCAATCCTTT
>JANPPO010000006.1:0-3391 GCA_031428555.1 Bdellovibrionales bacterium
ACCACTCACTGCTGTAAGGACAAAACACAACGCACCGTCGACAAGAAAAGGGGACTGTCACCTTTTCCTCAAAAAAAAACCCACATCTCAGTTCAAAGATGTGGGTCTTAAAATCAAAACTAATTCGATTCGAGTTCGCGAGAACTCGAATCTAGAAATTACTGTGGATTCTTCGGGTCAGTCTTCACATTCTTCAAAGCGTCTCCGAAAAGATCACCTAAAGAAGTTTTAGACGTCGCTGTTGCTTTACGTGCGTAATCTTCAACATCGCCTTTTTGCTCTCTAAGTTTAACTAGCTTAGATGATAAGCCAATCTTACGAGCATCTTTGTCGATTGAGATCACTTCCGCCTTAACAGTACCGCCAACTTTAACGAAATCTTCCGGGTGGTTGATCTTGTCAGTTGTAAGTTCTGAAATGTGGATGAGACCTTCAATGTCGCTTTCCAATTCCACGAAAGCACCAAAGTCAGCTAGCTTAGTTACTTTAACGTCATGCTGAGTTCCGATAGCATATTTGCTTTCGATGTTTGACCAAGGATCATTTTCGAGTTGTTTAACACCCAAAGAGAATCTTTCGTTATCAACATCTACGCCCAATACAACCGCGCGGATTTTAGCGCCTTTAGCGAACATTTCAGCAGGATTGTTTACACGTTTTGTCCATGAGAAGTCAGAGATGTGAACAAGTCCGTCGATGCCGTCTTCGATACCAACAAAGATACCGAAATCAGTGATCGATTTAACTTCACCTTCAATGATTGTTCCTGGAGCGTATGATTCTTTTAATTCAACCCAAGGATTTTGCTGGAGTTGTTTCATGCCCAATGAAATTCTGCGGTTTTCGCCGTCGATTTCAAGAACTTGAACTTCAACTTCCGCGCCCTGTTGAACAAGTTGGTTTGCGTGCTTAACACGTTTTGTCCAGCTCATTTCAGAAACGTGGATAAGACCTTCAACACCTTCAGATAACTCAACAAAAGCACCGTATTCAGTTACTGATACGATCTTACCTTTTGTCTTAGCTCCGATAGGGAATCCTTCTTTAACTTTTTCCCAAGGATCAGTTTGAAGCTGCTTCATGCCTAAAGACACGCGCTCTTTTTCCTGATCGTACTTAAGAATTTTAACTTGGATTTCATCGCCAACATTCAAGATTTCAGATGGGTGCTTGATGCGTCCCCAGCTCATGTCTGTGATGTGTAGAAGACCGTCCATGCCACCTAAATCAATGAACGCACCGTAATCAGTGATGTTCTTAACTAGGCCTGTAACGATTGAACCCTCTTTCATTTGATCAAGAGTTTGTGTCTTCATGCTTTCGCGTTCTTCTTCAAGAAGAGCACGTCGGCTTAACACGATGTTGCCGCGTTTTTTATTAAATTTGATAACTTTGAACTTGTAAGTCTTGCCAATGTAAACGTCCATATTTCGTACTGGGCGTAAATCAATTTGTGAACCTGGCAAGAAAGCCTTAACGCCGATATCTACGCTTAAGCCACCTTTGACTTTAGCAACAACGACACCTTCAATGACTTCTTCATTTTCAGCTGCCTTTGAAATATCAGACCAAGCACGTAGCATGTCTGCTTTATCTTTCGATAAACCGATCATACCGTTGTCTGTTTCGATGCGGTCAATTAAGACCTCAACTTGGTCGCCAGCTTTAACTTGGCGAACGCCATCTACAACACGGAATTCGTTGATGTCGATGAGTCCTTCGGACTTGTAGTTGATATCAACGAGTACGTAATCAGATTGTACTTCTACAACTGTACCGTTAACAACATCACCCACTCTGAAGCTTTGGCCATCAAGAGTTGAGTCGAAGAGAGCACTGAAGTCTTCCTTCGTTTTTTCGTTCATAAGTCCTGGGTTGCTTGGGATCTTTGAATCCTCGGCATCCAAGAACGCTAGTACCGCAGCTTTTTCAGCTTTGGATTTGTTGAGAGTTTTACCCATAGTCAAAATATATACCTCCTGGGAAAAACAAGCCTCGTAAAAATAAGGGCTGGGTTATGAGACTCTTATTGGACTCGTTTTTCGTTATTAGTCTGTCGGTTTTAAGGGGTGAGCCAAGTCCTGTCAATGGTAAAGGCGGAAGCCCTAGATTCGAGAGCGTCTAATGGCTTATATCACAGTCCAAAAAGGGACCTGTCTCACTGTGAGACACTGCATTTTTACCCCGCTGCTTTCAGAAGTTTGAAAAGTCCCGGTTGAATTCTTAAAATAGCCGGCCTATATAGACCCTTCTTTAACCCGGCCTCGAAAGGGAAACTTATGAATTTCCGCCTTTTGTTCACAGTTTTTATGATTTTAGGACTTACTCAAGCCGCTCACGCTACCCTTTTCAGAGGTGATTGTGAAGTTAGCTATGGGTCTCAGCAACAGGTGGGATGGGAAGCTGATTTTGATACAAATAACAGTCATAGCGTGAAGCTGGTTCACTCAATTGGTGACTTGAATGTCGAATTAACAATTTCTCCCGGAGCTGCGGCTTTTGCCGATGTTATGCTAATCAAAATTCAAACTCAAAAGTCAGAGTTCGAATTGATGTCACTTCTTTCAACTGGTGGTTATGGAAGTATCATTTATTCGGGTGCAGTTGATGGCCAAAAACTTTTACTCGAGTGCACAGTTAACAAAGTTCAGTAATAAAGTTCGAGACTAAATTATTGGGTGACGCAAATTCCTTGTGCGCTTGCCTGAGCTCTTAAGCCGTCGATTTCCTGAAATGTCAGAACCGTCGGCTTTAAACCGCAGCCTTTTGTTTCCTGAAGAATCAGGCCTGCCTTTGAGCGATTCATATTCCAGATTCGGTAAAAGTTATTTCGAAATTTTTGTAACGTTTCTGTGTGTGCATTGCCATCGATCACAACAATATTTTCCAGATGCTGCCATTCTGAAGAGTTCGACCAGTTAAACGATCCCGTTAAAATCCAGCGACCATCGATAATCACATATTTGTTATGCATTTGCTGACCGATATTTTCAGCCAAGTTGAGGTTGAAGAATTTGAGTCTGATTTCCATATTTTCAAATCCCGAAGCCATCGGATCTAACATCGGAGAAAAGTTAACTCCCGATGAACAGCGTGGATTGTAAAGATCCTCTCCGCAGTTTCGAAGGCTTTGATTCTGGCGGCTTTTTGAACTGACGTATTCGGCTTGGCTGACAACAATTTTAATTCGCACGCCTCTTTCAGCTGCACGCATAAGTGCTGCATGAACCGGAGCTAATTTGATTCTTGTACTTGCGACTTCAACTGAAGTTCTGGCTTGATCAATCGCCGCCACAACCGTTTTTGTTAGATTGGGAATTTGTTTCGATACTTGGCTTTTTTGATTCGGTGACCAATTATAATTTTGCGAATTAAAAAATCCATGAAGATC
>JANPPO010000007.1:0-3307 GCA_031428555.1 Bdellovibrionales bacterium
ACCGAAAGTTTCCACAGCTTCCTGAATTTCAGGCATATGCTGGTGACGACCAACTCGGTAAGGAAGACATTCGCCGTCCACTTCGGAAAAAAGAATATTTTCCGAAGGTTTTTTGCCAGCGCCCGTTGTTCCAGACTTCGCGTCGATGACAAGTGAATCCACTTCGATCAAATTCTTCTTAATAAGTGGAATCAAAGCCATCGAAATAGCCGTCGCATAACACCCTGGATTCGATACCAAGTTCGTTTCCAACTTCGGAGGCCCTGCAAACGGTACGAGTCCATAGTGTGCAGTCATTAAGAGTTCTTTTTCTGCATGCTCTGCATGATACCACTTTGAGTAATCACTTTTTTTCAATCTGAAAGCACCACTAAGGTCGATGACTTTCTTTTTTTCCTTCAAGAGCAAAGGCACTAGCTTCATCGAAACTTCTGCAGGCGTCGCCAAAAACACAACGTCTGTCAGATTCTGAAAAAGTTCCGAATCGGGCAAACAAATCAGCGCCTCTGCTTTGCTGTCCAAAATCTCGTCAGAGATCTTGAAAGCCGCAGTAGCAAAGCAATGCGTAAGATTCACAAGCGGGTGGTGAAGAAGTATTTTAACTAACTCCACGCCTGAGTATCCTCGCGCACCCACAACTGAAGCTGTCACTTTTTTGTGCGCTTGAGCGGGCAATAATGCTGATTTCGAGCCTACATAATTATTCATCTGTATGCATAATTAGGCATTCTAATGCAAATGTCAAATTTAAAATGCATATAATCGTTTATACTGCATAATTATTCTTGCTTTGGGATTATTATGCAGGCATATAATAGTGGTGTATAAAAAGATGGAACCAAGATTTTGGAACCGGTCACATGAACAAGGAGTTGTGGAATGTCTGTGAAAAATGAAAATAACGATGCAGTCCTTTTAGTTTATAGTGGAGGACTCGACACATCTGTTTGTATTCCTCTTATGCGTGAAGAGTATGGCTACAAAAAAGTCATCACTGTCACAGTGGATGTGGGTCAAGAAAAATCTGATATTTCTCAAGCAGCTGAAAAAGCAGCTATCTTAAAAACTGAACATTATACAGTCGATGCGAAAGAAGAATTCGTAGAAAAGTATTGCTGGCCTTCAGTCAAAGCCAACGGCGACTATCAAGGCTATCCTATGTCGACATCGATTGCTCGACCTTTGATTGCGGCAAAAGCTGCAGAAATGGCAAAAAAATTAGGAGTGAAAGCTTTCGCCCATGGTTGTACTGGAAAAGGAAACGATCAATACCGAATTGAATTTGGTATCCGCACACTTTTGCCAGACGCAGTTATCCATGCGCCAGTTCGCGAACGCAATATGACCCGAACTTGGGAAATCGAATACGCGAAGAAAAAAAATATTCCGATTCAGCAGTCTTTAGAAAAAATCTGGTCGATTGATGAAAATCTTTGGGGCCGATCAATTGAAGGCGGGCGATTGGAAGAACCAGATTTTGCTCCGCCTGAAGAAATTTTTCAGTGGACGAAATCCGCTGAGACTAGCGAAGACAAGGCTGCGAACATCACCATTCAGTTTAAAGAAGGTGTTCCAGTTTCAGTAAACAACGAAAAGTCTTCGCCTGCGCAGTTGGTCTTGAAGCTGAACGCTTTGGCTGGAAGTCATGGCGTGGGTCGAATTGATATTATGGAAGACCGGATGATGGGGCTTAAAGTTCGTGAAAACTACGAATGCCCAGCATCAACTGTTATCTTGAAAGCACATAAAGCTTTGGAAAACTTAGTACTGACTCGTGATGAAATTAGATTCAAAGCCATCGTTGACCAAGAGTGGAGCAAGCTTGCTTACGAAGGTCTTTGGTGGGATCCGTTCAAAACGAACTTGGAAGCATTTATTAATTCTAGTCAGACTCGTGTGACGGGGACTGTGAATTTGAAGCTTTACAAAGGAAGCCTAACTGTAACTGGAAGAACTTCTCCGTGGGCACTTTACTCAGAAGATTTAGCGTCATTTGATACGACGACTTTTGACCAAAGAGAAAGCACCGGAAGTGTTAAAAACTTCGGTATGCAAGCCAGAATGTTTGGTAAGCTTTTAGAGGATCACAAGAATAATAAGTAGCTGTAGATATGAGCTAATTGTATTGAACAACTAGCTTAAAATTTTAAGGAAAATACAGAATGAAACTTTGGGGCGGACGCTTTGAAAAAGAAACTGACAAACAAGTCGAAGACTTTTCATCAAGTATTTTAACTGATGCGAAGATGTGGTCTTCAGATATAAAAGCGTCCGTGGCTCATGCGAATATGCTGGGTACTCAAAGTATTATTCCCAAATCTGACGCCGATAAAATTGTTAAAGGTTTACTTGAAATTGCTGAAGAGATTAAATCTGGGACATATCAATTTAATCCAGAAGCTGAAGACCTACATTCCGAAATCGAAAATCGCCTGGCTTTAAAAGTTGGGGATGCAGCGAAGCGCCTTCACACAGGCCGCAGCCGCAATGATCAAGTTGCGACTGATACAAGGCTTCACTTACTTGTAGAAGTTAAAGCGTTGTTTCAAGACATTTTAAAACTCAAAAAAGAACTTTTGTCGCAAGCGGAAAAACATACGGAGACGATTCTGCCAGGCATGACTCATTTGCAACACGCGCAGCCAGTTTCTTTAGCTCACCACTTGCTCGCGTATTTTTGGATGCTCGACCGCGATAACGAAAGACTGCAAGACTCGTTGAAAAGAATTTCTTCAATGCCACTTGGTTCTGCGGCTCTAGCGGGAACTGGCTTCCCCATCGATCGAACGCAAACTCAAAAAGAATTAGGCTTTGATAAAGTTTCAGAAAACAGTCTAGATGCAGTCTCGGACCGCGATTTCGTAATCGAATTTTTATCAAATGCTTCGATGATCATGATGCACTTATCGCGGCTGTCAGAAGAACTGATTATCTGGAGCACTCCCGAATTTGGTTTTGTCGAATTAGGCGATGAAGTCACGACTGGCTCATCCATCATGCCACAAAAGAAAAATCCCGATGTAGCAGAACTTATCCGCGGCCGCGTCGGCCGAGTTTACGGTGCCTTGATGGGAAGTCTCACGATGATGAAAGCTTTGCCACTAGCTTACAACCGTGACATGCAAGAAGATAAAATCCATCTCTTCGAAGGTTTAGAAACTGTCAGAGCTTGTGTAAAATTAATGGATTTGATGCTTCAAAAAACAACCTGGGTACCTGAAAAAATGAGCCAAGCCTTGCGCCAAGACTTTTCGAACGCGACAGACTTGGCAGACGATTTAGTCGAAAAGGGTTTAAGCTTCAGAGA
>JANPPO010000008.1:0-4078 GCA_031428555.1 Bdellovibrionales bacterium
GTTTATCAAGGTGTAAAACCGGTTTACTGGAACTGGACTTTGAAAACTGCTTTAGCAGACGCAGAGATTGAATATCATAATCACAAAAGTCCTGCGATCTATGTGAAATTTAAAATTGAAGATAAAGCGACATTAAAGAAAATTGGAAATCCAGATAAGACAACTTCGATGGTCATCTGGACGACGACCCCTTGGACAATTCCGGCTAACGTTGGAATTAGCCTTCATCCAGAATTCGATTACGGCATTTACGAATCCGGTGATGAAAATTTGATTATCGCAAAAAGTCTTAAAGAGGCTTTCGAAAAAGATGCGGGCCTTTCTTTGACTTTGAAATCAGAATTTAAAGGCGAGACTTTGGATTTGGGCAAAGCTCGTCATCCATGGATTGACCGCGATTCTTTGATTGTCTTGGGTGATCACGTGACTCAAGAAGCTGGTACAGGTGCGGTTCATACAGCTCCGGGACATGGTGCGGACGACTTTAAAGTTGGAATGAAATATAATCTTCCAGTTCTTTGCCCTGTTAGTGATTCAGGAACTTTCACAGATGAAGTTCCCGAATGGCAAGGTATGAACATTTTCAAAGCGAATCCGTTGATCGTTGAAAAACTTCAAGCGCTGGGTTCTTTAATTTCCGTTAAGCAGATTGAGCACTCGTATCCACATTGCTGGAGAAGTAAAACTCCACTTATATTTAGAACAACTCCGCAATGGTTTATGGCGCTTGAAGGTGAAAAGAGCGATCTTCGTGCTTCAACTTTAAAGAGTTTAGAAAACGTTGGCTTCTTTCCTGAATGGGGTCGCGCACGATTTGTCGCGATGATGGAAGGGCGCCCTGATTGGTGCTTAAGTCGTCAAAGAATTTGGGGAGTTCCGATCCCAATTTATTATTGCAACAAAACAGGCAAACCTCTAGCTGATGTCAAAGTGATGATGAAAGTTGCTGACCTTGTTGAAAGCAAAGGAGGCATCGAAGCTTACATGAGCGCGTCTCCTGAATCTGTTATCGGTGATTTCAAACCTGTTGGCGAATTTGGCTCTGAAGGTTTTAGACATGGAAAAGATATTTTGGACGTTTGGTTTGATTCAGGCGTGTCACATGCACTTGTTTTGAAACGTCGCGAAGGCATGCAGTTCCCTGCAGATCTTTATCTAGAAGGTTCTGATCAACATCGCGGTTGGTTCAATACTTCAATGCTCGCGTCCCAAGCAGTAAATGGTGTTCCTCCTTACAAAAATCTTTTAACTCATGGATTCGTGACTGATTCTAAAGGTTACAAGATGAGCAAGTCTGTCGGTAACGTAGTTGACCCAATGGATATCGCAAATCAAAATGGCGCTGAAATTTTGCGTCTTTGGGTTTCTTCAGCAGATTATGGCCAAGATGTTCCTTACGGAAAAGAAGACCTAGCGCGCGTAACAGAAGTTTATCGCCGATTTAGAAATACTTTCCGCTATGTACTTGGAGCTATCGCTGATTTTGATCCTAAAAAAGATGCTGTTAAATATAAAGACCTGACTGATATTGATCAGTGGGCGCTTCACCAAACAGCTGTACTCTATGAAACGATCACTCAGGCTTATGATAATTTTGAATTCCATAAAGTTTATCATGCGCTTAATCAGTTCTTTACAGTTACTTTGTCTGCCACTTACCTAGATGTATTAAAAGACCGTCTTTATACTTGGAAGCCCAATGGTCGAGAACGTCGTGCTTCGCAGACGGTGATTTATGAAATTACTTCTATGCTTGTTAAGTTAATGACTCCGATCACAACTTTCTTAAGTGAAGAAGTTTATAGTTACTTCCCTGGGAAAACTCAGGAAAGTGTTTTGTTAGAAGACTATCCGACTTTGCCAAGCGAATGGAAGAACCCTGCTTTAGCTGACACGTTTGAAAAAGCGCTGAAGGTTAGAAGTGATGTGCAAAAAAAGTTAGAAGAACTTCGAACTGTTAAAACAATCGGTTCAAGTTTAGAAGCTCATGTTAAACTTCAAATTGATGGGGAAGTTTTCCAAGCTCTCAAAAAAGTACAAGATTTAAGAGAATTTTTTATTGTTTCTGTTGTGGACTTAAAAGAAGGCTCATACAATTTAGAAACAATTAAAGCAGATGGTGAAAAGTGCGAGCGATGCTGGGTTTATTCAACCAAGATCGGTCAAGATGCACACCTTCCTGGAGTCTGTCCTAAATGTGTAGAGGCATTGAAATGAAAAGAAAATATTTAATCGCAAGTATTCTAGCAGGTGCCATCGTAGCTTTGGATCAATTGACAAAAGTTATGGTGCTTTCACGTTTTCGTTTAGGCGAATCGTATACGATTATCGAAAATTTCTTTAATCTAACTTTCGTTAAAAATTTTGGTGCGGCGTTTGGTTTTTTAGCTCAGTCACACCCAGATTTCAGAGAAGTTTTTTTCCTCGTTATGCCGCCAGCTGCGATGGTTGTTATTTTCTTTTTGCTTAAAGGTGTTCAAAATAACGACCGCGTTCAAATATTAGCGTTAAGCTCTATCATGGGTGGCGCGATTGGTAATTACATTGATCGTTTGCGCTTTCGCTACGTTGTCGATTTCTTAGATTTCCATTGGTATAATCAGTATTCTTGGCCTGCATTTAACATCGCAGATTCTGCGATTGTAATCGGCGTTGGTGTTTTGATGTGGCAGATGTTTCAAGAAAGCCGCGGCAAGAAGTCAGTTAGAGTTTAATCGAAATACGTGAAGCTTAACTGAGGATTCACACCCAATGGATTTTCTTTTTGCCAGAAGTAACTGACCACTCTCGTGCAGACACCTTTTTTAACCTGGAATACAGTTAAATCAGCGCTTTCAACGATTAGGTGAAGGCCTCTGCCTGCTCCACCTTTGGCTGGCGATATTTCGTTCATCTCGCCAGCGCGACCGCTATAACAAGAATCGAGATAATTAATTAACGTATCTCTGGTTAATCCGCCAAATGGGTCTGACACCGAAACCGCTACGATTTGATTTTTCACGCAATATTCGAAAACCGAAAATTCTTGTGGTTTTAGTAAAACGTCATCTTTTCGGGACATATGATTGTAAAGTGACTGCCCGCCTTTATCAATTGGCGCATCGTAAATGGCATTCATCAACATTTCTTCAGCTACTTGGAAACAACGATCAGTAATTGTAGTTCGAACTTTTAAACTTTTAAGATGCGAAACCATTTTATCTTTTAAATTGTGGCGAGTTTTTGCAGATGTAACAGAAACAGATTTTGCAGCTTGAGGGTTTTGCATCAAATCTCCAAGCTTTTCAAAACGTTGTCCGGAAATATCTTTTAGAAGTTCTGCAAGAAGTGGCCATGATTCTTTGGAAAATAAGCCTTCACAGATAATACTCTCAAAATTATTAGCATTTTTAATTTCACCAAGGCGCTGATGGATTGGCGCATGGAATGCCAAGACCTTTTTGCCTGTTATTAAAGTATCAACATTTGTTTCATGCTTTAAATCAAGTTGGTGCCCAAGCATATACGTAACGAACTCACCCCAAGGTTCCGGCCGATTTCCAACAATAGTGAGTTCCGCATTTGATGCCATGCACCTATTATCAAGACGGCTCTTCAGTCTGTCATCTCGTCAAGAGTCTAGTTTAATGAATAGGCTTCAGTGATAGGCAGTTTACTTATATTCTCTGGAGTAGTGCCAACGGTAATTTACTTTTTTTGGATTAGTATCACAATAACAGGCTGTTTGGTTTTGGCCCTACGTCGTGCATATACCCACAACTTTCCGCAAGAATTATTCTTCGCCGTTACGGGTTGGATGCTCATCACGATTCCCCTCGGAGCCCGCTTGCTGCATGTCCTCTATGAAGAACCTGCTTACTATCTCGAATTCCCACTTAGAATTTTTGAAGTTTGGAGAGGTGGCTTCACCTATTTCGGTGGTCTCATTTTTTCACTATTATTTTTCATTCTCTATTTTCAAAAGCCCCGATTAAAAAGTTTCTGGCAAACGGTCGATTTCTTCGCTCCCGTTTTAGCTCTCGGAACCGGCGTCGGAAGGATTGCGTGTTTTCTGCAAGGATGTTGCTTCGGGAAAGAA
>JANPPO010000009.1:0-5902 GCA_031428555.1 Bdellovibrionales bacterium
TTTTGATGTCGCTCTCAAGTTATTAGATAAGGCCAGCGTGAGACTTCGAAAAAGTGATTTCCGCTGCCGAAGACTTTCCTTATCGATACGCTTTGTGGATTCAAGTCAGTTTGAAAACTCTGTGAAGTTTAATGAAACCACCGACACAAGTTTTTTAATGAAGCAGCTGCAATTGTTATGGAATTACACTTCTCATCAGGCTCCACTGAAGGTCAGTGTTGTTTTATCGGATTTTGAAAAGGAAGGCCTTCATCAGCTTTCATTTTTTGATCAGGATAATTCGAAGCGCGAAAAGATCCACCAGATCGCCGATCGGTTAAATGAAAAATTTGGTAAGGACACAGTTCAAATGGCGAACCTTTCTAGCATGAAGAATCGCGCGACCGGTGGAATTGCATTTTCCCGAGTTCCCGGTATGGAAGAATTTTCCGCGCAGAAGAAGAAATAGGCTTACTCTTAGGATTTGAATCAGCATACAGGCTCCAAATCGTGTAAAATTCTCCTAACGCTAAAATTTGAATGTGATTTTAAGCTATCTCGCCTAAATTGCAGGCTCCAAACCTGAACAAGGAAAAATAGAATGAAAATAGTTTTAGTGATGATTGCTCTCGTAGCAGGCTCTATGGCGCAAGCTAGTTCGACTCCAAAATTAATCACATGTCCGCTTCAGTTTTACAGAGTAGCACAAAAAGCTTCGACTGGCTTTCTTCGGCCTGTGACAAACTCAACTGCGCGTCCATACCTTTATAAAACAGTCAAAATTCGTAATGACCAAGATAAAGTTGTTTCAGTTCCCAATCCACATATTGAAAATTATAAAAATATGGATGGAGATCTTGTTGTTTCCTACACAGCAGCAGTTAGAGACACTCAAGGCCGATCTGTTTACGTAACAGCAGTCTTTAGCCAGAAAAATTGCGTCACTCTTGTGACAGGGTCATTTGATTCTTTTGAAAGTTATGAAACTGATTTGCATGAATTCAGCCAAGGCGGCTGGTAATTTCCGAAAAGCTTAAGCTAAGCGCGTTGAATATTTTTAAGCTAAACGCTTAATCAAATGATACCCGAATTTGGTTCGCACCGGGGTTTGGGAAATTTCTCCGACCTTTAGTTCAAGCGCGGCTTCTTCGAAATCGGGGTCGGATCTGCCAAGCAAAAGCGGGCCTAAATCCCCGCCTCTCTCACCTGATGGACAACTTGAATTAACTCGAGCTAACTCACCGAAATCTTTGCCGTCTTTAATTTTCCTTAAGACATCATCTGCCGTGTATTTGTGGGCCACAAGGATATGGGCGACGTGATACTTCATTCGGCTTAGCCTCTATCAGATTGGGGGCGATAATTCTGCCTTGATTCGGTCTTGAGATGATCCTTTCGTCCTTTTCCATGATCTGCACCATCATTCATTAAACTTATAGCAAGTCCGGACCACAACATAATTAGAATAATAAATAACAATCTACGCATTTCATTTCTCCAGGGAAGTGGTGCGAGTATGCATCCAATTCGCAAAAATAAGAAATGAGATTTGGTTATGGAACTAATAAGACTTACTACAATTATCGTCGCGATTTCGTTCGTTACTGTTTTTAAGGCGCAGGCAAATTTGAGCTCGCCTTATACTTCTTCGGTCAGCGGACTCACTATTCCAAATGCTCACATCGTGACTGAGCACTCAAGAAGCTTCGTCATCCGCGGGCAAGCGCCGGGGGTATCCGGAATAGACCAATTACTCTCGATGGGTGTTGAAAGAGTTTTGATTTTCAAGAACGACACAAAAGGCGAAGTACAAAAAGAAATCGTGGAACTAAAACGAAAAGGCTTAAGCGATCAGGACATCTTACATATCAGCATGCCGTGGAAAGAAGCCCGCGACTTTCAAAGCTTGTGCGAAATGACTTTAGAATCGATGAAATTTTTAGAAGAATCCGTTCGCACACGCCGCTCTGTTTTCTTTCACTGCACGATGGGCGAAGATCGCACAGGATATTTATCAGGCCTGTGGAGTCTCTGGAGTGGTGAGATCAAGGACGTCAACCAAGCATTCCGCGAAGAAATGTGCGCAAAAGGCTATGAAGCTGGCAATCTGAACAAGCCACACTTCGTCGCAAGTGCGGTCCGGGAAACGCTCACTCCAACTTTCGTTAAGATGGTGCAGTTACTTGGCGAAGCAAGAATGAAGGGCTTGAAGCTAAATCAAATCCGCTGCCCAAAAGAAATCCAAATGCAAAGATCAGCACCGAAGTGCCGATAACTCCAATACGTAAGCAGCGCGGGCGGCTAGCCTCACTTTTTTATAAAGAGTGCGCAATTGCCCATGGATATCAGAGTTAACTGTTACTTGTTAAAAAGCTTGAGTCATTAAACTCTACTACGTAGCCTATCATAACGAGGAGCTCACATGAAAACTCAGTTCACTTTGATGATAATAGGCATTTTCATTTTTGCTACGGCATTAGCTATAGTTGAACAGAAAATAAATCTAGAAGTCAGTCTTTCTAGAAATAACGAAATTGTTTGCAAGATAAATAGAACTGTCGTGGACGGTGACTCGGTTTTACTGTGCGCTGGTAAAAATAAGGGTAATCGCTTAATTCTCAATGCGATCGCACGTGTAAAAGTCGATGGTTCCATCTTAATCGATGCGAAGATTAAAGAAATCACGCCCGATGGAGTGACGATAAATCTGAGCAGTCCTAAAATTCAAACTGAGAATGGTGCAAGGGCGGAAATGTCTCAATCTAATGAGCTGGGCAAAGAACTTTTGTCCTTAGCGGTAACACCACGTTTAGAGAACTAGCTCTTTCAGCCAAAAGTCAAAACAGCTACCTCCATTGACTCACCGTTTACAAAAAAGTGAGCTGCTGGGTTTTGTGGGTTTAGATGTTGCGGCGGTATTGGCCGCCCACTTCGAAGAGGGCTTGGGTCATTTGGAAAAGGCTGCAGTGTCTTGATGCTTTCATCAGAGCTTCGAAAATGTTTTGGCCTGATAGAACTGCTTCTCTTAAGTCGCTGAGTTCTGCTTCGGCTTTTGATTTTTCTTTCACTTGAAAGCTTTCTACGTTTTTTAATTGGTAGTTTTTTTCTTCGAAACTTGCGCGCGCCATTTCGATTTTTGGTGGAGTGTATCCTGCCTGCATTGTCTTAGGGTCAACGAAGGTGTTCACACCGATAATAGGTAGCGTCCCATTATGTTTTAAAGTTTCGTAGTATAAAGATTCTTCCTGAATTTTTGATCTTTGATACTGAGTTTCCATCGCGCCCAAGACCCCGCCGCGTTCGTTAATTTTCATGAATTCGCTTAAAACTGCTTCTTCAACTAAATCCGTCAGCTCTTCGATGAAATAACTTCCTTGAGTTGGATTTTCATTTTTCGTCATGCCGAATTCTTTATTGATGATCAACTGGATCGCCATGGCCCTGCGAACAGATTCCTCTGTGGGAGTTGTGATCGCCTCGTCGTAGGCATTTGTGTGAAGTGAGTTACAGTTATCATAAATCGCTAATAACGCCTGCAAAGTCGTTCTGATGTCATTAAAATCGATTTCTTGCGCATGCAGAGATCTACCGCTTGTTTGAATATGATATTTCAACTTCTGTGATCTGTCGGATGCCTTATAAAGATCCTTCATTGCGATCGCCCAAATTCTTCGCGCAACCCGGCCTAAAACTGAATACTCCGGATCTAAACCATTCGAGAAAAAGAATGAAAGATTCTGAGCAAAGTCATCGACATTCATTCCACGAGATTTGTAATACTCAACAAAAGTGAAACCATTTGATAAAGTAAAAGCTAACTGGCTAATCGGATTCGCACCTGCTTCGGCAATGTGGTAGCCCGAAATACTGACAGAATAGAAATTTCTGATTTTGGATTTAACAAAATAACTTTGAATATCGCCCATCATCTTGAGCGCAAAGTTAATTGAAAAGATGCACGTGTTTTGTCCCTGATCCTCTTTGAGGATATCTGCTTGAACGGTCCCACGAACTTGCGAAACGGTCCATGCGGACACTTCATTTCTTTCCGAGTCATTGAGCTTGCGGCCTAATTCTTTTTCTTTCTTTTCAACTTGCTGATCAATGGCCGTGTTGAAAAAGAAAGCTAAGATCATCGGCGCAGGACCGTTGATTGTCATGCTGACAGAAGTATTCGGAGAACAAAGATCAAAGCCAGCGTAAAGCTTTTTCATATCGTCCAAAGTACAAATGGAAACACCACTCTCGCCGACTTTTCCAAAAATATCGGGACGCAAATCAGGATCATTTCCATACAAAGTCACGCTATCAAACGCAGTCGATAACCGTGCAGAAGGCTCGCCCTTTGTGAGATAATGAAATCTTTTATTCGTTCTTTCTGGAGTACCTTCGCCCGCGAACATGCGCTTTGGATCTTCGTCCGTTCGTTTCAAGTGAAATACACCGCCAGTGAATGGAAATTCTCCAGGAACATTTTCTAGTTTTAAAAACTGATACCGATCGCCCCAGTCGCGAAACTTCGGTAAAGATACGCGCCTGATTTTAGTTCCGCTTAAAGATAGCGAAGTCAAAGGCTGCTTGATTTCTTTATCGCGAACTTTATAAACGAAATCATCACCGGCATATTTCTTTTCTAATTCTTTCCAATTTTTTAATTGGTTCAGTTCTTCTTGAGTCAAATCCTTAGACAAAGATTTCTCTAATTGCTCAAATTCCACATCAGACAATTTCAACTGGGGCTTTAAGTTGAACAAACCACCAAGTTTTGAAACCGTGTCGGCAGTTTGCTTGACGTTTTCTTTATATTTTCTGATAGCAGAAACAATCTCTGCTAGGTAATTCTGTCTTTCAGGCGGAATGACCACATGTTCTTCAGCCGATAAAACCAAAGATTTTTTGTCGTCTGTAATCTTAAATGATTTCTCTTTACCTGCTAAAACTTCACTTAAGTGAAAAAATAATTTATTTACTCCGCCATCATTAAATTGGCTTGCTTGAGTTAAGAACACCGGCACGTCGACCGGCTTCGGATCATGAGCATCAAAGATTTTTCGCGAACGCTTAAATTGTTTTGTCACGTCCCGTAAAGCATCCAAAGCCCCGCGGCGATCAGCTTTATTTACTGCGATCATGTCAGCAAAATCGATCATGTCGATTTTTTCCAACTGCGACTGAGCACCGAAATCGCTCGTCATCACGTACAGTGACATATCAGAAACTTCAGTGATCGCCATATTGCCCTGACCGATTCCGGAAGTCTCGGCTATGATCAAATCAAAATCTAAACCCTTCATGAAATCAAGAACTGCCGGCAAACTTTGAGCAATCTCTTTACCCGATCCACGGGAAGCCAGAGACCTCATAAAAACGCGAGAGCGCGAAAGCGAATTCATTCGGATGCGGTCTCCAAGCAAACCCCCACCAGTTTTACGTTTCGATGGATCTACGCAAACTACACCAATTTTTTTATCAGGATAAAAATTTAAATAACGTTGAACAAGTTCATCAATCAACGATGACTTCCCGGCGCCACCTGTTCCAGTAATTCCAAGAACAGCTGGAGTTTTTTTAGCTTTAAATTTCTCTAAACCAACGGACTCTAACGAAAATTCCTTTGAGCCATTTTCAACTAAAGTTAATGCGACACCCAAATTGTAAGAGGGAATTAAATCTTTCGCGAAAGGATTATGCGTTGTTTGTTTTGGCTGAGCGCTGGAAACCTTTTTCTTTGCTTCTAAAATATCAAAGTCACAAGATTCAACGATCATGTGAATCATGCCCTCTAAACCCAGCTTACGACCGTCGTCTGGATGAAAGATTTGATCAATACCGTAAGCTTCGAGCTCACGCTTTTCTTCGTGAACGATGACGCCACCACCACCACCAAAAATTTTCACGTAGCCTGCGCCATTTTCGACAAGCA
>JANPPO010000010.1:0-3768 GCA_031428555.1 Bdellovibrionales bacterium
CTCAAGATCTATTAGAAAAGACAGTTAAAGAAAATCCCAAATCCATTGATGCTATAACTGCCATCGCAACTAAGATGGAAGAAGAAAAAAACTTTGGAGTTGCTTATGGTTACTTCAAAGATTGCTTAAATGCCTCTGATAAGGCTGATAATTGCAGACGAGGCCTTGGATCAAGTGCCGTTTATCTTAAAAAATGGCAAGAAAGTTTTGACGCTTTTCAAAGGCTTTGTCGCAAAGATCGGAAATGGTCTGCTGATGTTAGAAAAGCTTCGATGGTTGCAAAGGAATTGGGCGAGCATCAGTGGCAACAAAAGTTTCTTGAACTTTCGCTGAACTGTAATATCTAGTACAAAATATCTTCGAAAAATGCGCCTCGTTGATTAGCTTCGTCAATCACGTGTATTTCTAATACCCAAAGATTTTCAACGGGTACTTGTTGAAACTTAAAAAGCTTTTCCGAAGAAAATACTCTATGAGGAAAATCCCCCAAGCGATGCCCTGCCATTTTAGGGTTTAAGATAAAGCCCAAATTCATTGCCTGATCGTTTGCAAACTCAAACAGCTCTTTGCCTGACTTTCTTTCTTGCTTCCAAAATTTTGCCGTATTTAAAAAGATTGTCTCACTTGCTTGCACAAGCGCATGTCTTTCGCGGGAACCATTTCCAATGACAAATGACCTACCATAATCCGCTTCATGCTGATTAATAATCGGGCCAACGTCGAGATAACAAACATCACCCTCTTCACACAAAAGTGTGTGATCAGGTGTTTCGCTAAAGCCTTTTACACTGTCTGATGAAATTCGGAATTTAGATGGGTGCCAGAGTTTTTTCACATCATAGTCTTTAAAAACTTCTTTAATAAGACGTTGTCCGACTTTCTCTGACATGCCTGGTTCAATTTTTTTGATAATTGTATTAACGGCTTCTATACATGTTCTTCTAGCCGCGAGATAAGTATCTAAACTAAAATTAGGGCCGGTTTTCTCGCAGCTTTGAATTTCCATGGATGGCTTTCTAAGGGTGAAATTATAATTTCGCCTGTTTTGCCCGACAATTTCTGGAAGCCTGTTCATACTGCCCACGAGCGCTAATCATGGCTTCAAGCTCGGCTAACACATCTATATCGGGAAAACTGACAAAGCCATTTGAATCAGCGTCTGGATGTTTCGGCAAGTATTTTTTTACGGCATTTTTATAAGTCACGATGGCACACATGTTTTCGTTGCAAACAAGTTTCTTACTTTTGTAAGGTCCACCGTCTTCTGTTTTGGTCGTATTGTGATTTTCAATATTTGTAGAGATAAGTTCCATTTCCATCTCTTTGTTTTTCATCATCTGACAATCGCTGATGTTTGAGTTCGCGCCCGCAAAATTTATTAATAACCCAAAAACAGTTAGGAAAAGTTCAATCCTCATTCACACCTCCACGGATAAGAATATTAGCGATATCTAAACTACTGATTTAAATATTATAGACAGTTGCTGCTTATCAACAGAGCCGGCTGGACCTTAGGCAAGTTATAGAATGTATAAGCAATTAGCTTGTTATTCGAAGCCGAGAAATTCTTTAAGAGTCACGCTGGTCGCGCTTAAGAAGGCATGGTCATATTTCGAAATAATTTTTTCTATTTGGTCTTTATTATCAAGCGTGAAGAGACCATAGTTTTTCTCGGGATTAGATCTGAGAGAGCGAAGTTCCAAAATGTCTGCTTCAAATTTTTCTAATTCAATCGCTATGTTAAGAAGCTCTGGAAAATTTGTAGTTTCAATTACGACTAAATGATTTTTTAAAACATTCCCAGTTTGGCTTAAGATCGCTTTGAGAATTTTTGTAGAAGCCTGAACCAAGACGGAATCCTTCGGTAACGATTTCGAAAATCCGTCAGGCGCTTTAAATAAAAGTCTAACACCTTGGGCGTGAGGATAGAACTCTAGAGGCTCAAGTCCCATTTCGCCCATTTCTTCCAAGGCTTTGTAGCCTTGGGGCAAACTTTTTCTATCTAAAATAACCAGCTGGATCGTTTCGCTCATTAGTGAGAAGAAACGATCTCGCCGATTAGATCGTACTCCATACTGTCTGTGATTCTAACTTTAACGATATCACCTACGTTTGCTTGCCCATCGTTAATCAAAACAACTCCATCAATATCAGGAGCTTGTTGAGAAGAACGTCCCTGCAAAAGAAGTTCAGTCTCTTCAGAGTGACCTTCAACGATTACATCTAAGATGTCGCCAACCTGTCGCCTTTGCATTTCGCGTGAAATGTTTTGCTGAACTTCCATTAAGGCTTCAAAACGACGTTGCTTTGTTTCTTCATCAAGTTGGTCTTCCATTTTGCCACCTGGAGTATTTTCTTCAGGAGAATATTTAAAACAGCCAACGCGATCAAATTTTTGTTCAGCGATAAATTTTAATACTTCTTCAAATTGTTCTTCAGTTTCACCTGGGAAGCCCACGATAAACTGTGTTCTGATAATTGCATCTGGAAGTTCAGTTTTAATCATCTTCAAGACAGAAAGAATTTCTTCCTTCGTCATTTTGCGGTTCATCTTTTTAAGCACGTCGTTGTTGATGTGCTGTAGTGGCATGTCAAAGTATCGGCAGAACTTTTTATTGCTCTTGATAAGCTCGATCATTTCAGGAGTGATCCCATCTGGATAAAGATAAAGTAATCTAATCCACTGAATTCCTTCAACGTCAGCTAGTGCTCTTAGAAGCTCAACTGGAGTTTCTTTAGCTTCATTATTTTTTCTTCTTAAGTCCCAACCGTAATCAGTAAAGTCGTGGCTGATGACAATTAGTTCTTTAACGCCGCCAGCAGCCAGAAGCTTCGCTTCATTAACAATATTTTGCATTGTACGAGATTGTAAGTTTCCACGAATCACAGGGATCGCGCAAAAAGCACAGCGCTTCATACAGCCTTCGGAGATTTTTAAATAGGCTCTGTGCTTAGGCTGAGTGTTCATACGAGGCGTTGCTTCTTCTTGTAGATAGGTAGGAAGATTAAAGAAGGTTTTCTTAGCTTCGCCTTCGTAAGAGTTTTTTAAGATTTTATCGATATTTTGAAATTCACCAGAACCAACAAATAAGTCGGCTTCTGGCAAACCTTCAACTAAATCATCTTTGTATCTTTGAGTCAGGCAACCAGCGACTACAAGTTTTTTAAGCTGACCCGCTTTTTTAAGTTCTGCCATTTTTAAAATGGTTTCGATTGATTCAGCTTTCGATTCTTCAATGAAGCCACAAGTATTAACGATTACAGTATCTGCTTCACTTTCGTTCGCAGTTACTTCATAGCCCTGCTTCATCAGAGTGCCGACCATGATTTCGGTATCTACAAGGTTCTTAGGGCAACCAAGACTTACAAAGTGGACTTTTTTATTTTTAACGTTATCTGTAATGCTCATAACTCATTCACCTGAGCCCCAACGGGCGGTTTGAACTGAAATAATTTTGAATCTGATTTTTTAGAAATTGTCGTCTTGTTGACTGAGATAGCGATTTTATTCTGAATCTCGTCCATATAAGAGATTTCTTTGATCTCACTTTTGCTATCTACTTTGATCTTTAATTCATTTACGCCCATGTTTGTCTGCAACGGCTTCAAATAAAAATCCCACGCATCCGTAGATTTATCTGTAGCCTTACCTGGAGTCTTAACTGTTTTCGTAAGTTTGAATTGTTTTGTGAAATTATCTTGAAACAAGCTGTTGATGAAAACCTGACTTTCGGATTTCTTATCAAGCTTCATTTTTGTAATTTGCGG
>JANPPO010000011.1:0-5028 GCA_031428555.1 Bdellovibrionales bacterium
AAGGGGAATTCCACTGCGAAACTGGGGACATCATTTCAATTCGATGGCTCTACATTACGGGGAAAATACCAAACATCTCTTGGAACAAGTGCAACGGTAGAAAACGATAAGTATCTTGATGATCTTTTAGGTGGTCGAAAAAATTTCGAAGACCGCATTAAAAAAGATGACCAAAGAAACTAAAAACTAGAAACTAAGGATTAGTTATTATGGGTGCAACAAAACTTTTAATTCTCGAGAATAGCTTAGGCCAGAAGGTTCGTACCTTTGCGGCTAATTCTGAATTCCTGAATTTAGTCTACATCAACGACACTCGACGTGTTGAAGCCTATGCTACATTGACAAAGCTTGACGCGGAAAAGGTTAGCTATAAATTACTTCAAAAGATTGAAGTTAAAAAAATGCCAGCTGATGGCGTGGTACTTAAAAACTTAGGGACCATTCGTGCTTTATCTGATTCTGCCATTAACAGCCCGTCATACGAACTACCCGAGCAACAAGATGAAGAAAACCTAAAGCTTCTATTAAAGAAAACAACAATTGCACACGTTGCAGTGGTATTCCTTCTTATTATGGCAGGTTGGGCTTGGACTACTTTCTTCAATAAAGAAAAGGAAGAGCAATTAGTTACCATCGTTCTTCCAAAACCTGAAGCTCCACAGCCTAAGGCTCCGGTTCAAACAGTTAAAATGTCTGAAACTAAAATTAAGCCGACTAAAAAAGTCTTTAAAAAAGTTGTTCAAAAAAAATCTCCAGTTAAAGCTTATAAAACTAGAACAGCTAAAGCTGTTGATATCCAAAGAGTTGGCGCTCTCGCTGCTCTTGGTGGTTTAAAAACTGGAGCTAAAGGCGCTGAAGGCCTTGATATGAACTCAATGAAGAATATCCGTTCTGCTGGCACTGGTAACGGTGGCGGCGGTATCGGAAGCGCTGGTCGTGGCGGAATTAAAGGGTTCATTCCAGGTTCTGGTCTTATCGCTGGAAGCGCTGGCTCTGGTGGCAAAGCTACGAGTGCTGGTGGATATGGAACACGTGGTTCAGGTGGTGGAAAAGCTGGATACGGAAAGATCGCCATCGTAGGCGGAACTTCCGCTGTCAGTCTTCCATTAGATGACGAAGCAACCGTAGAAGGTGGCTTAGATCGTGACCAGATTATTGCGGTGATCAACAGAAACCGCGGTCAAATTGTTTATTGTTATGAAAGAGGATTGCAATCTCAGCCGAATATCGGTGGCCGAGTTGCCGTAAGCTTTATTATTGGTCCAAATGGACGAATCAATACAGCCCAAGTTGCTCAGTCTTCACTTGCTTCAAAGACAGTTGAAAACTGTATGTTAAGCAAAATGAAAACTTGGCAGTTCCCTCGCCCAGTTGGAAACGTAAATGTAGATGTCTTGTATCCATTTGAATTAATGCGCGTAAGTAGCCGTTAAAAAGGAGCTTTGTATGAAAAATGCTAGTTTAATAATTTTGACGACTCTTATCGCAGCAGGTTGCGGTGATGGTTACAAGAAAAACCCAATTGGTTCAGATCTTAAAACGATTCGTGAACAAGGGAAAAAACCTGATGAAGTGGTACCACAAAATCCCACAGTTGTTTCGCGTAAAGATACTGCAGGAGATGTCGAAGCAGTTGGTAGCTTAAAAATTTCTAATTTGCCGACTGAAGTTACTGAAGGTGAAGAACCTGTTTCCTTTACAGTAACTGCAACCATCCCTGGCGCAGATGAGACTACTAAGCCAACTATTTCTGCAACTTATGATGGCGTCAAACAAACAAAGGGCAATAAGTTTTTAGAACTTGATGGAGCTCGCTACGTAACTTCAGATCCAGCACATACTGAGCCTGAGTATCTGGGTAATTCTCAATTTAAGTTTTCTCTCTTATTTGATGTAAAAAACAAAGCAGTACAACCACAGCTAGGCCTCGATGGTTCACTTATGACAAAAGCCACTGGAACACGAGTTAGAGCTACGTTTACTGTTTCTAACGGTCAGGGAGTAACAACTCCTGCTACTTTGGCAAAAATTCTTATTCGGTATAAAAAAGGGAAATAATCATGAAATCACTAAGTCTTTTATTTTCAATTGTTCTCCTTCTAACTATCACCGAAAAAAGTTTCGGTGCTCAAGCTAGAAATCAGAAAAATTCGCAGATCAATGTGTCTTCAGATGTGGATACTTTAGGTGGAAACGAAGATCTACTTAAAATGGCCCAAAGCTTGAGATCGCAGACGAAAACTCGAATTGTTCAGGATCGAATCGTTGATCGCCGAAATAAATTAGAATTCGCATTATCTTACGGTGGTTTTGTCGGTGGCGATTCTTATATCAAAACGCAAAGTATGGGTATTGCAGCAAATTATCATATTACTCCCCGCTGGTCTTTAGGTGTTCAGTACGCTGATCTTACAAGCAGCCTAACTCCTGAAGGAAAACGAATGTATGATATCTACCGCGAGAGCATCAATAACGGTGGAACACCTGCTTATGTTGTCGATGTAGATCTTCCTTTAAGTTCAACAATGGCTGTTATTAACTGGTACCCTATTTACGGAAAAACTAGCTTTTTAGATTTAGGAATCACACAGTTTGACATGTACTTAATTGCTGGCGCTGGACAGATCACGCTTTCTAGCGGTGAAACTCCAATTTTATCCGCCGGTCTTGGCGTTGGCGCTTGGTTATCTAAGCATCTTTCTTTAAGAGCTGAAATTAAATACCAAACTTATCAAGATAAACCAATTACTGGAAGCCGAACTCTTAATACTGGGATGTTCAACGTTGGGATGGGTTGGATTTTATGATCTCCTTAATTCTCTTCACTTTTACTGTGAACCTTTCTGCTCAAGCTTCTGATCGATATTCGGTAGAAGATTGGAAGCAATCTTTTGCAGCTGCTGTGTCGAAGAATAATGTTCAGAAACTTAATCAGTTAACTGATCTTCAAAAAATCGAGACTCAAGCCGTTCCAAAATGTGTCGATTGTGAAAATAAAAACACAATTCGCCAAGCTCGGGAACTTTTCTCAAAAAGCGACTACGCGGGCGCTGAAAAACTCTATAATCAAATACCTAAAGGTTCTGACGTTTGGCTTGAAGCAGTTGAAGAACGCGGTTGGAGTCACTTTCGACGTGAAAACTTCGAAAAAACATTGGCGCAAACTAAAACCCTATTAAGCCCACAATTTGTTGGCGGTGTCGGCACTGAAGCTTATCTTCTTCAGTCTTTAGCTCAGCTAAGAATTTGCAACTACGAAGGCATTCTGACAACTCATCAAATGTTTAAAGAAAAGCATAAGACTCGTATTATTGAAATTCAAAATTTAAGTAACACTGGCGTAAACAACGCCCTGAAACAGGTTGTTCAAAAAGCATCAAAGTTTCCACTCAAGTATGAAGACTTCGGAGAACTCGTAACTAAACTTCCTCTTTTGTTTTACAGGGATTTAGAAGTTCAAAAGCAGCTTCTTAATTTAAAAGTATCGCAAGCTGCCTTAACAGTTTTGGCTGACACATCTTCGTCTGTTTATAAAGTGAAGTTCAATCAACTTAAAAGCGACAGCTCAGCAAAACTTCAAAAACGAATCCAGTTCCTGGCAACAGAAGAAAATGCAGCTAGTGCTAAGATTGTTCAGAAATTAAATCTTATCGAAGTTGAAGCGATTCAACGTATTCATACGGATATGGCTCTTAAAGACGACAGCTATAAACTGAGTAAATTTAAGAAAACAAATGATGACCAGTTAATTTTTATGGATGATGGCCAACCGTGGATTGACGAGTTGGATAAATATGATGTCGCAGCCAAAAGCTGTGTAAAAGGCATCCGGAGGAAAATGTGAAAACCTTGCATGTAACAATGAGTATCGCCATTCTTGGACTTATGATTGGCTGCTCGCCGAAAAGTGATGACCTCGTCGTTTACCCGACTAAACAAAACACCTTCGAGAAAAGCTTTGAATTCTCTCCTTCAGAAATGACAGTTCAGCAGCAAAGCTATGACGAAAACACTGTGTCAGTTCATTTTCAAGTTTTGAAAGATGGAAAATCAGTTGGCTCAATAAAGGAAGCTGATTTAAAAGTTGAAGAAAATGGTGTTCCCGTAACTCCGTTTAAACTTTCTGCACAAACAGAGCGAATTAACCAAGTTGCCGATATCGTCTTCCTAGTTGATATCACAGGTACAATGGTTGAACTGATTGAGACTGCAAAAAAGCGTCTAGCCGAATTTATCAAAAGCTCAAGAGCAAATGGCTATCACACTCGTATGTGTATCGCCACATTCGGTGACTACACTGTTAAAAAATGTAGCCGTTTCTTTGATAACAATCCGAAAGATAAATCAACTGAAGCGCAAGTAAAGGAATTGCTTTCAGAGCTTGCTCAGCTTCATGCATACAGAGGAAATGGTAAAGATCCAGGTTGGCCGGATTTGGATGAAAATCCAATGGGTGCCTTAGTTGATGTTTCAAAAGCGCCATGGGAACCGGACTCACAAAGATTCGTTATTCTCGTAACTGACTGGGGATTTTTATATTCTGCAGGAAACCAAGGAACAATTGGCGATAAAGCTCCTACTATGAAACAAGTGACTGAAGCTATCGCTGCAGCACAAATGAAAGTGTTTGCTGTTACAAGAACACAGCATACTCACAAAGGTCAGCAACTCGTATGGGATGGATACAATACTCCATTTCAAGGCGAACCCGGCATTGTTCAGTCAAGCGGTGGTGAACACTTTGATTTTGATAAAGTACTAAAAGGACAAATCTCTTTAACTTCAATTCTGCAAAGGATTTTAGACCGATTGAATACGAACTACAAATTAACTTATGTAGTTGATCAGGTTCAGGGTCTTAGCCCGAGTTTAAATTTGGAAAAACGCGATGTAAAAGTCGGAGTGCAAAATCCAGCTCTTGGCGAAGTGACCGTTGGTACAATTTTAAGTTCGATGCCCGATGGTCGACCTGAATACAAAAAAGATTTCAAAGTTTCTGAAGAAGCCTTGCAAGCAGATTCCGTACGG
>JANPPO010000012.1:0-2063 GCA_031428555.1 Bdellovibrionales bacterium
CTGATAGGTTTTATTCTGCTCTAATTCTTTTTTTACTTTAATTTCTACGTCTCGAGCTTCTTGGATACGATCACGAACTGCTGTGATTTCTTTAACTGAATCTTCGATCTCGGCTTCATTGGGAATTCCGTAGTCTGTCAGTTTTAGAATTTGGTAGGGCGCTGATAAGGATCCAAAAGCTTCGATCGCCTTTTGATAAATTTCACTTAGGTTCATATCTTTTAATGATGTGATTCCATGTCCCGTATTGTTGAGCCAAATATGCTTCGTGACTTCAGAATGAAAATCTACTTTCTTCAGCATTAAAGCGTATCTTTCCAACTGAAACGGCGACACGATGTCTTTGTATTTAAGTGGTCTATCCATTTGAGAGAATCTTTGGAAATAGAGTTCACGACGCTTTTCAATCGGCAACTTTAAAAATTCTTTAAGACCTTTGCCGTCGACGTTCTTTTGAAAGAACATATTAAACGACTGAAGATGCTTTAATTCGTTCGAATCAAAATAATAGCCCTGCTCGAGAGCTGTAACGGAGTTTTGTGGAATTTGACTTACTATCTTTTCCTTTAATAAAATATTCAGTAATTCTTTTGGATAAATAATACGCTTGTTGATCAACTCTGATTTTAACAGCGACGCTTTAAGTAAATTCATTGTTTCAACTGCGCAGTTGTTGCTGATGAAATAGTATTTACTGTCGTAGCTCCAATGTGTTTCTAATGATCTTTCAACCAAGCTTTTGATCTCAGATCTGCTTAAGTTTAAAGGATAACTTTTAAGCCCGCGGTATTCGACTTCGTTATATTCCTGAATGACGTTTTCCATTGGGACAACAAAAAGTCTTGATGGATATTTTCCAGTTAAACCTGCCAACGAATTAATATGTGGAGTATTGATAAACGCACGAAACGAAAGCACCAAGTTATGCGGCAATCCTTCTGTCAAACACGCTGGCCCCATCGGTTGCCCAGGAGCACAGATCACAAGTCTGAGCATTGAATGACCAAAGCGAGACATCGGCGAACTGCCCGGCTCTGCCAACAAATAATGAACCTGGTAGACGCGGTCTAAAGGAATTTCTTTAAATAAGTTTTTGATCTGTTTTGTCTTTGGATCTATATCAGTCGCATCAGGATCGACATATTTTAAATTCGCAGCACAGATTGGAAGACCGATTTTAAAGTGCTTGGCGAAAAAACTAGCTAATGCGGGTCTTCTGCAAGCAAAAGTTGGATCTAACAAGAAGTACTCAAAGTTTACTGCGAAATGTTCTTCAGAGTTTTTGAGCTCGTAAGGATCCGGTGATCTGAAACGGAAAGTGTTATCTGAGCTCCGGTCACCTTGCTGCCCACTTGCTAACATCGACCAGCCAGCAACTTCAAGGTAATAGGGATTAGTTGAAATTGTCGTTTTGATATTTCTGTAGATGCCGCACTCGCCATACATCATCGGTTCATCTGCGGGGACACTATGACAGAAGCCAATCCACTGAGCTGTCTCAGGAATTTGCAAGTTGAGGTAATCGTAAAAATGAGCAGCTTCGTGAATGACAGCAGCAAGTGCTTCATTATAAGCGGTTTTATGAAGTCTTATGTTACCTTTTTCATCTTTAGCTTGAGGAGAATTGTTTTCTCCCAAAACGAGGGTATCTAAAAGCTTTGAATTGAGCGCAATTTTTGGATTCTTTGACCGGATCAAGGCCTTTCCGTGCGCCTGACCTTTAAGCGAAAAAGCCACTTGAATCCCTTGGGGGAATTGCACTTTTAGACTCGCTGGAAGTAAGCTTTCTGCTTTTTTTAGAAGCTCTTGAGCCGCAGAAATTTCTTTGCTTTCAAGACCCTGGGTTTCTAATAGAAAGAAGCCCTGAGCCTGCAAAAGACCCGGGGAAAACAGAAGGACCATAAAATAACTAACGATCATGAAAGGTTTCACTATGAAATCATGATTGCAAAATCAGTGACAGGTATTCGCCAGTGAAGTCGTCTTGATGGGTTTTAAACGCGTTTAAATCGATAAAAGGACGAAAAATAGGAGCCGTTGTCTCATATATAGACAGTTTTAAA
>JANPPO010000013.1:0-2674 GCA_031428555.1 Bdellovibrionales bacterium
CCAAAAAGGGTGATAAACACTAACGCCACTATAAAAATAAGAGTGACGACTATCAGACTTTGAATAATCGTCTGATTATAACGGGACCAAAAATCCAAAAAATGATCTAGATTCACAAGCTATATTGTCGAATTTTAAAAGCCTCAGCGTCAAGTCTGTTCCTTTTTTGTAGACCTTCTGGACCTGGACCCTTTTCCCCTGATAGAACCTCGTTATGAGCTTAGATCTAATTATCAAAGGTGCAACAATCGTCGTTCCCAATGCAAATTCCAAATTAGTTGAAGAACAACTCGATATTGGAATTTCAAACGGAAAAATTTCTGAAATCAGTCATGATATAAACCCGGGCAAAGGTCCTGTTTTAAATGCGAAGGGTCTCCATGTTTTGCCTGGCCTGATTGATTCGCAAGTTCACTTTCGTGAACCAGGGCTCACTTACAAAGAAGATTTCGAATCCGGTTCGAGATCCGCACTTTTCGGCGGCATCACCGCTTACTTCGAAATGCCGAATACGAAACCACCCGTCACGACTCTTGAATTGCTTCAGCAGAAATATGATTTATCAAAAGATCGCTGTCATACTCACTATGCCTATTACGGTGGATCGATTGGCGCTCACTTCGAAGAACTTCCGCGAATGGAAGCTCATCCGAATTCACCAGGTGTAAAAATATTTATGGGAACTTCAACCGGTGGCTATCTTGTCGACCACGACGAAGTTCTGGATGTCATTTTAAAAAATACAACTAGAAGACTTGTTGTTCATGCCGAAGACGAACCGACTCTTGAAGCCCGAAAACATTTAATCGACCAAGATCCCCATCCTAGAACGCATGATAAATGGCGAAACGAAGATAGTGCGATCCGTGCCACGCAAAGAATTTTAGCGCTCGCCCGAAAAAATAATCGAAAGCTTCATATCTTGCACATCACAACTGCAGAAGAAGTTGAAATTTTAAAACAAAATAAAGATATCGCAACGTTTGAAGTCTTGCCTCAACATCTGACACTCAGTTCGCCAGAATGTTATGAAAGACTTGGAACGCTTGCCCAAATGAATCCCCCTATCAGGGCAAAACGCCATCAAGAAGCTTTATGGAAAGCTGTCCTAGATGGTTCCGTCATGGTGATGGGTTCCGATCATGCGCCTCATACGTTAGAAGAAAAAAGAAAACCTTATCCCCAATCCCCTTCCGGACTTCCTGGAGTTCAGACCACAGTTCCGTTGATGCTCAATTTTGTGAATCAAGGAAAGCTTCCGCTCACTCGCTTTGTTGAATTAATGGCCGAGAGTCCGAAAAAACTTTTCAACATTAAAGGCAAAGGCCGAATTGAAATCGGTGGCGATGCAGATTTCACAATTGTTGATATGAAAGAAGAACGAGTTCTCGAAAACAAATGGATTCAAAGCAAATGTGGTTACACGCCGTTTGATGGAATGAAACTCAAAGGTTGGCCGAAGATTGTTATGCTCAACGGGCAGGTTGTTTTACGTGATAATGAAATCATAAAACCTGCGCAAGGCAAACCGCTAGAGTTCAATAGGTGAATTCAAAACCAAAAGTGATGTCTTTAGTTTTCGGTGGCTTACTGCCGATCATCGCTTTTACCGTCATCGAAGAATACTATGGTCCCTTTTATGGATTGATGGCCGCTCTCGTTTTTGGTTTAGGCGAACTCACCTTTGAAAAAATAAAATATAATAAAATCAGTGGCGTTACTTGGATGGGTAATGGATTAATTATTGGCTTAGGCCTGGTATCAATTTTTACTCAAGATGGAATTTGGTTTAAACTTCAGCCTGCTATTTTGGAGGCGGCTTTCGCTTCGATGCTTTGGATTACTCATGGCTTAGGAAAGCCGATGCTCGTTGAGTTATCGAAAAAACAAAATCCTGAATTACCTGAACATGTTGCGGCCGGCGTAGGCTTGGTGTTTTTAAAAGGTGTTAACTTTCGCTGCGGAATTTTCTTTTTTATTCACGCTGCACTTGCCACTTGGGCTGCTCTAAAATGGAGCACCCAGGCCTGGGCTGTGTTAAAAGGCCTGGGTGTCACATTGAGCTTCGTTCTTTATATGGTGATCGAAGTTTTAATATTCCGATTCCGTCTGAAGAAGAAGCTCTCGAAACTTAAAGATTAGCTTATCGGCACTGTCTCCACTGAACGTGGTAAACTAAGCCCGCTGACACGTCTGCAGAGTCCACAGTCATCATGGATTGATCCATGTTTCTATTTGTCTGAGTCATGATTGTCGCTCTGATACGCAAGTTTGTGCTCATTCCACATGGTGTCCAAACAACACCCGATGCAGTCACACCATTTGTTGCGAAATAATCGGCGTTCTGAGGTCCACGGTACATGTTAGAAAAAACGGGTCCACGTTGGTTCGCCCAAAAATACTCTGTGTTTAAACGATTCATACCACCATGTGATACGAGGTTAAATCCACGGAAGTCTGTTTGGATTACAGCCATCGAGTAACCTTGAGGAATGTGAACTGGAATTCCCAAGTCACACGCTTTACGGTCAACAGTTCTTCGAGAAGATCCGCCCGCTTCGGCTACGAACTGATCGAATAGAATTGTGATTTCATCTTCATCTGGCGAAAGAACAACGCTTGCTGTTCCTGCAGGGCAACCTGTGCCGCCGTAATCTGGCTGACCCAAGCGAAT
>JANPPO010000014.1:0-5812 GCA_031428555.1 Bdellovibrionales bacterium
TTTAACTCGCTTAGCTGAGCACGAATGTCAGCGTTCGTTAATTCAGCTTGAGCTGCCGGAGCTGAGGTTTCCGTCTGCGCTTGGACTAACCCAAATGTTAAAAGAACTAGAATAACAATTTTCATAATGACCTCCTAGAGACTGCCGTGAAGGACGAACCAAAGTACATCCTGATACTCATTTAGATCAGAAGTGTTTTTTTCTTTTTTATAAAATGCCTGAAAATCAACATTAGGTGTCCAGAAAAAATTTGTCCCGATTCCCAGTGAATCGACATGCGGATCCGTTTTTTCTATTTGCGAGTTGAAATATTCAAGTACTCCGAACACATGCCAACCGAGTTCAACTTCTTTATCTAATTTAAAAAAGAAGTTTCGACCCTCTTTGTTAGCGGCATTAAAAGTTCGATCAATTTGGATGAGTGAAGACCACTGCTCGTTCCAGCTGATGACTGCAAATATACCGTCCATTTTTACTTTTTGATTTAACAGTTCAGAGCCAAGTTGTGACCGATAGACATTTACGCCCACGCGCCAAGGTTTTTCAAAACTTTTGGAGTACTGGAAAATGTAACCATTTTCAGAAATATATTTATTGTAGTTAGCTCTTTCAGCTAAGCCCGTCAGAACTAACTGATGATCGTCTTTACTGAATGAAGCCTCGACACCGAGTCTTTCTTGACCAGGATTAAATCCTAGAAATTTTCTGGGGCCAAAAGAGTGCTCGGCCATATAAATTCCGTAAGCTGGATTAAAGCGTCCTAATCGAACTTGAAATCCCCGTTCTTGCCCTAGGAAGTCATCTTCGTAACCGATCCATTCCCGCGGAGTATAAAGAAAATCTCTCCAGGTGGCATCTTTATCTGAAGGCTCGTATCGGCCAACGGATAAGTAAACCTTCCACTTTTCTAAGAAAGTTGCGACTGCATCAAAATCAACCTGCATGATTAAAAATCGGCCTTGGGATTTAGCAGAGCTTTCTTTAAAATATTGCAGCAATCGAACATTAAGACCAGTTTGAAACCACTCTGGAGTTCGAATACGTCCTTCCTTTTGTTCCTTTTCTTCCAAGGTCCAAAAGTTAGAGACAACAAGTTCATTTTTTACGCTTCTACCGTACGCCGATAGCAAATCACCACCGACTACAGAACTATGGCAGTTTAAGCAGCCTGTATAACCATGTCGAATAAGATCAGGAAAAGCCTGAGCTTTCAGTGCAAATAATAATACAAGGATCAATCTCACTTTGGCATACCTTGGGAAATCCATTTTAACAAAGCTGACTTTTCAGAAATCGTAAGTGCAGGATAAGGCGCTACCGGCATATCTTGCTTTACAAAAACTCGATCGAAAATGATGTTCAACTTACTTTTAAAAGTTTCGTAGTTATCAAGGTTCAAGTTGCCCTCTGGCTTTGCGCCTGAATGACATTCAAGACACTTGAACGCGATAATTTTATTTCTAACTAATGACCAACTTAAAGGACCCTGAACAGGCCCGCTTCCTTCAGTGGCCTGAACAGGAGCACCATTTTCAATCCAGACTTTCAAGATTTCTCTTAAGTTTGCATCCATTCCGTCTTCGGGCATGTCACCCACTTCGATTGATCGATAATAGATCTGATTTAAGTTCGACTTGATAGCTTCGTAAGTTTCGAGGTTCAGGCTGCCTTTATTTCCACCGCTATTCGAGTGACAGTTGAGACACTGAGGCCCAATAACTGTTTTTCTCACCGTCTGGTAATCTAAGACTGAGATTGATTTGATATTTTGACCCTGATCAGAGGCATCCGATTCCTTTGTCACGTTGTAGTTACAACCGACTAGATAAATAGAAAAAATGAAAATTATTATTTTCATTTTTTAGGGTCGCCTTTGAATGCAACATCACACTGATCATTTCCGTACTGCCAGTTGCCTGCGCTGGCTGATTTCAAAAAGTCAAAAATCGCAAAACCGATATTCGCGGCAGCTCGGTCAGCCCATTCATCGACAACTTCCGGATTAAGGGGCTTATTCGTTTCTTCATTATATTGTAGGGCTGGATCATCAGCACTTCGGTTATCCACAAAACAAATTTTATTAAATACTTCGTGATCCATGAAATTAGGCGATGATCTTTTCTCAGCGGCAATCTGATTGATACATTTTTCTCTCATTTGATTAAGCATCTGGCCGCCGTGCTTTCCCAAGAAGCTAGATAACTCTGGTGGGAACTGAACTCGTGTTCCTTCCATCGCCATCCAGATCAAATAATTCGGAGCATAGTTTTTACCTTGAGTGTTGAAGAGCTTTAAGTTTTCATTCGCCTTACCAAACATTCCCTCTAAAAAGTTAGCAACACGGACTTTTCCACCTGACCAATTTAATATTCCTCGCGCGAGCGATGTATTTCCATCGGCTTGTGGACCATGACATTTCATACATGAAGTGCGGTAATACCAAGAACCTGGTGTCGTATAATAAACTTCACCGAAAGGTCTTTTGGGCTCACTGCCTCTCATCATCCAAGGGCGTCGCTCTTCTTTTGGCAAATCGACTTCTGGAAAGTTACAAGACTCTTTATTATTCCAATAACCAACCGCATATTTTTTTGTGATCGCATCGGCTAACGTTGGAGTTAGCTCAAGTTGCCTATACTTTTGCGACATTCCAGCCACAGGATCTTTCCAATCATCTCGGCGAGGAATATAATTTTCAGCTCCAACAGATGTGAAATCCTGATCAATCCATTTAAATTCATTTTCTTTTTTGCAATTAGGTTCAAAATTTCTAGCTGATTCTAAACTTTCAAAGCTTTTGATCCATTGACCAACAACTTTTAAAGCTCCGCAATCGGGTCCGCCAGGCGTGCTCATAGGCATTTGGCTTGTGAGCCCTAGCTGTAATGATGAATCATTTACTTTTCGCCAAATATGACTTTGATCTAAATCTCCATTCGGATGAGTTAACAATCGCGTCGGAATCTGCGTTGATCGCAACTTCGTATTAAAACCAAATATTGATCCCGCAGTTAAGTTAAGTGTTATGCCGTTTTCTGGAGTAAATGCCAGTCCATCTGGATTATGGCAGTGGGCACAGTTCCCGACAAAGTAGCCTTGTGCTCTTAATTCATATTCATTGCTTGGCGGAAGTGAACCACTCGTTTCGAGCTTCGGCCAATCATGAACTGACGGCGCATTTTTTATAAGTCCATAATCAACAAATCTTTGGACCTGTGACAGCTCTGAATTTGTTGGAGTTGTTTCTCTGGCTGCTTCACCGAACTTCCTTTGATTTAATTGTATAGGCGAAAAACCTAAAACAAAGTTTCGGCCTAAAGACCCTGAATGACATTCATGACAGCGATGTTGTCCTGGTATAGCGTAATCTCGGAATTTTAACGTGCCTTCGTCAACTACAACTGGGAATACCGTGTCTTTGAAAGTCGTACCATCGCGGTAAGGTGTTTGAACTAAAGTTGCAGTCTGTTCAGTATCGTCCCACTTATAGGATCCAACTAAGCTTTTTTCAGTCGGCGTACGAACAACAATAATTCGTGTTTCAACTCTTTTGTAACGAACTTTTCCATTCGCCATTTTGATTTTTCGATAAAAAGTTTTATAAAACCTGGTGTTATCAGGAATAATAAAATTATTTTTAGCCGTGTCGTAAACTGCTGCTTGCTGTTTTAATAACGGGCCTTCCCATTTCATAGGAAAATGGACCCAGCGTCCCTTTCGGGCATTATCTGCCCATAAAGGATAATTCGGAACATAAGCCACTGTCCCTTTTTGTGCGAGCTCATAAGCATCAAGGGAAAATAAATCTGTATCAGATAAGTTTTCAGGTAATACGGAAGTTTCTGCAAAGAAACGATCCTTACCATAATCAAAACCGACAGTTTGTGCTTTCGGAGTACATTCACCCATTTCGCTACTGCGTAGACGTGGCTTAGGTTTTGTATCAATAACGTCTTTATCACTTCGAGTAAAATTGCCTTGAGGTTTTCCCACTGCAATCCAGCGAGAAACTCTTCTACCGATTTCTAAGAATGATTCAGGATTTTTATCGCGTCGCTCTTTAGGAGGCATTCTTTTTTCAGGATCAGGATGATTGATGGATTCGACAACTTTTTCAGCGATCTCGTAGTAACCGGGATAAAATGCCGTCTGGCCCGAGATTGTTCGAACTTCGCCTTTGTAAGAATCAATAAAAGTGAAATTTCCACTTTTACTTGGGGCCATATGGCAATTCATACAGGCAGAACTAATACTATCTTTTAAATCATTATAAGAAAGAACGCCTGAACCTTTAAGTCCTTCGTAAATTACTTCTTCAAATGAATTTTGTTTTTCAGCCGGAGCACAGGCCTGAGCTTTATAAGTAGACAAGTCGTCAGCGGGTTCATATTTCCCGCCGCACGAAATAAGTAAGAAACAAATCAAAATGATTTGTCTCTTCGGATTGAGTAAGTAAAGAAAAAGATTAATTTTCAAATCTCACCTTTTCACTTTTGAGTTAGTCGATTGTCACGAAATCATGATCTTGAACTATAGGATCCATGAATGAGCGATCTAGTACTTGTTCTAATAATTGCTGTTCAGCGCGGTTAGCTTTTCTAGCACCAGTCGCTTCGTAAACATAAAGCTTGCGAGATAATGGGTAAGAACCATTTCGGATAGTTGAAGTCGCAGGAAGTACATATCCTTCGCCAGTTTTAGCAACACCGATAGCACGGTTGCCTTCTTTTTTGCCGCTTTCGCCAGCATAACCAACTGCATCTGGATCGCGAGAAGTTTGCTCAGCGATGTCTACAGTTTCAGCAGAGATCGTTACGCAATCACCGAATTTTTTAATTCCTACTAAAGACTTAAAAGTATCAGTTGTTCCAGAAACGTCGTTTCTTCTGAAAGCTTTGATTGCTCCAGTTTTACCAGCGCCAGGTACTTGGCTCCAGTTCGTGTATTCACAGCTAAAAATTTTAGTCAAAGTAGAGAAGTTCATTCCTCTTACCGGATTTGAACTGTTAACAAAGATTGAAAGGCCATCTAATGCAATCACGTGTTCTTTAGCTACAACACCTAATGCTTTTAATTGTTGAACAGCTTCTGGCTTAATTTCACGAGACATTCCAGTCATATTGATTTCGCCAGCTACCAGTGCTTTTTCGCCAACGCTGCTACCGCCACCAACATAACCAATTGATTGATCCATACCTGAAGCAACGATTGCGTCAGTTAAAAGCCCTGCCATTGTATCAGACCCAGAGAAAAGATGCTTTGCTGCGTTCGCAGACAAAGAGAGAGATAGAACTAATGCTGTTAAGATTGATTTCATAACCACACTCCTTTTTATAACTTATAGTTATGACATCTGCTCGACTTTCGTCACGTCAGGAGTCATCTGTTCTTGTTTGGGATTTCTTAGTTTTTTGTCAGGAAGATGTTAAGATCGAAATGAAGTAATTGCTCAAAAAATGGGCCCCACTTTAATTTATTTATCTAAACTTCAGTTAAGCTTCTAAAAAGGTCGAGTCGGTCTAGGTTTGAAATCCATAACAACGCGCGCTAGGCTTTACATATGTCTATGATGGATCTTGAAATTAAACGAGTTTTTCTAATTGCTTCGCAAAATCAAAAACTTGTTACCTATTTAACCTTGAAAATTAATGAACACATTGCAGATGCTACTATTTTTACGGGTAAAGATGGCAGTGATGCCTTATTCAAAATAGACAATGCTCCACCTCATGTTATTTTAGTCGATGTCGATCTTCCTAAAATCGATGGCTATGAAATTACTCAACGACTGCTTGCGCAGGACAAATATCCT
>JANPPO010000015.1:0-4030 GCA_031428555.1 Bdellovibrionales bacterium
GTTCCCGTTACAAAATTCCATTTGGAATTGCCGCGATCGGAAAATCTTTCCGAAATGAAATCACGCCTGGAAACTTTATTTTCCGAACCCGCGAATTCGAACAAATGGAAATGCAATATTTCGTCGAGCCTGGAACTGACGAAAAGTATTTTAAAGAATGGAAAGAGAATCGCTGGAAATTTTATCTCAAATACGGAATCAAAGAAGAAAACTTAAAGTTTCATGATCACGATAAACTTGCCCACTACGCGCGGGCAGCGGTAGATGTCGAGTATAAGTTTCCGATGGGATTTTCTGAACTGGAAGGTATTCACAACAGATCTGATTTCGATTTGACTCAGCATATGAAATTTTCTGGAAAGTCTTTGGAATATTTTGATGAACCTAATAAGAAAAAATATATTCCTTACGTAATTGAAACAGCGGTTGGCTGTGATCGAATGTTTTTAGCCTTCATGTGTGATGCTTACCGCGAAGAAGTAACGGTTGATGACAAGGGTGCCGAAGACGTGCGAATCGTTTTGGGCCTTCATCCGGAACTGGCTCCGTACAAAGTTGCGGTCTTGCCGCTTTCTAAAAAAGACGAACTCTCCGTTCCTGCAGGAAAATTACGAGATCAATTAGCTGAAGATTTTGACGTCACCTACGACGAAGCCCAAAGCATCGGAAAACGCTACCGCCGCCAAGACGAAATCGGAACTCCGCTTGTTGTCACGGTGGATTTTGAAACGTTAAACGATCAAGCCGTTACAGTCAGACATCGCGATAAAATGACTCAAGAGCGTGTGACGATGGCGGGCCTGAACGAATACATTAGAACGGCTCTGAAGAATTTCTAGGGTTCACGCGTGGGCTTCGTGCACACGCGCTGGCCGCCGAGCAGGAGCATCCTTTGGCTATCGAGATCAGCTGAATGGGCAAGCGTTGGACACGGGCTCACCTCGCCGGCCGCACCTAGACCCCGGTCCAGGTGCTAGGCCGACGCTGCTTTTCATCGCGGGACCATGTGCTAACATAAGTAACAAATCGGAGGGGTTGCGCGCTTTTAATCTGCAATCTCCAAGAATCCTTCGGGGGGATACGCCTTTGCAAACAGCCATTTTGAAATCCTCGAATCGCGATCATAATTCGAAAAAATATCCGATTCCGCTTTCGCTCCAGCAGATTGAAGATTTTTATTCGATTGGGTTTATCGTGATCAAGCAACTGTTTGCCCACGATGAGATTCAAAAAATCAGTCGCTCGTTTGATCTTTTGCAAAATGTGGCTCTCGAATTGGGCCAAACTCAGGAACATAACGGAACTCAGTTTGTTGTTGAAAATAATAGAATCGATCGCATTGTTTGGATGGGCGGAGCCGAGCCTGAGCTCCTCAAAATTGGTGAAGACCCAAGGCTCCTTTTGCCGGTCAGCCAACTCCTCAACTCGAATTCGATGGAGCAACTGATTTGCCAGGGTCATTATAAATTGCCAGGTGATGAAGTGAAATTTGAATGGCATCAAGACTGTCAGCATCGGGGATTGGGCACTCAAGATTGGATCGATGTCGATGGACGAGGAAGCTACGTTCAAACTTTAATGGCAATCGATGCAGTGACGCAAGAAAACGGACCGGTTTCATTTATTCCTTACTCGGTTGAAAAAGGTTATTTAGAACTCGAGCGAAAACAAAACCCTTTAAACTATTTCGATATCAAAACAGCCGTGCCAATTCTCATGCAGCCGGGCGATGTTGCGTTTTTTAGTCCTTACGCTATTCATGGAAGTGAAGCTAATTTATCAAATGGCCCAAGAAGAGTTTTCATCAACGGCTTTGCCGCACCAGGAGCAAATCAAAAAGTCTATCCAGGCAAGGGCTCGGGCAGAACCGTAAAGTTATAATTTTGTTTTTAGTTCCAACATCTTGACTTCATTTTGAGATCAACAAATTATCGGCTTATGAAACAAGTTTTAGTCATCCTTCTTTTATCCCTTCAAGCTTTCGCTGCAACTGAATCTGTAAATGGCTCTGGTTTTGCGACTGGATTTTGCCAAGGTGGTGGCTTCGGCAATATGTGCCTAAGCCAACTTCAAGACCGCGCCAAGCAAGACGCCACACGCGATGCTGATCTTCAGTGCCGAATCAGGCAAGGCAACTTGATCAAATATAGCGGCTACTGCAATGTGAATTGCAACCCTCCGTATTTAAACGGCGATCAAAATACCTATGTTAGTTGTAACTCGAGCTGCCGTTTCGATTGCGATATCAAAAGACCCTAAGCGCTTTTGAATCAGGCCTTTTATTTGCAGTTTTATAAATTCATGAAACTGCACAGTCTCACCTTGAGACAATTTCTATTTCTAACCGCATTTATTTTGCTTTCAGGCGAAGCATCAGCCAATACCTGTAAAGAACATTTCTTCGTTGTAAGCAAAAATAAGCTCTCAATCTCTAAACTAACGCCACAGGAAGTAATCGACCATCACCATAGTTTTAGAGCCGGGAAAGGTTTAACTTCAGGAAATCCTGAAAACTACGGTCGCAAAGGTGAGTTCCAAAAAGCATTTGATCAGTTTTCTGAAAAACTAAAAGAGCTGATTCAAATTACAGATGCCGTCAACTCTGCAACTCTGGATAAACCTACGTTGGTACTGGGCCTTGGTGGATCGCCTTCGCCAATCATTGCATTGATGAATGAATTCTATCCTCAAGTAAAGGCCTTAGAGCTGCCGCTTTCGGTTGCACCCTTGCCGCAAGATTCTAGAACGGATGTAATTAGAGTTCCGTGGAGAATGCTGACAAAAGAACAACTTTCTGAAGTTCTAAGTACCTGGGAAAAGTTTTTGCCTTTAGCCCAAGATCTTCAAGGTCAAAAAATTCTTCTCTTAGATTTCGCAAGCTCAGCAGAGTCACTGCTCTATTCGGCTCAAATATTAAAACTATTTTATCAATCAAAGGGATTCAAAGTTGAGATTGAAACTTTCGCATTCCATGAAAAAGGCCGTGGTAGGCCTAGTCAACATAACAGCAGCACGAACGCTCATGATCCTAGCCGCGGCGATAATCTGGTTTACTTTAAGTCACCAGAGACCGAAATGACTGGCTGGAGTTATCAGATGCCTTATTCGCTGGCACGTCATTTTATCAATCAAGATTTCAAAGTTATGGCACAGTATCCCAGCTACACTCCGCTTATAACGCCCTTAGAGTCTTTGGTTCCCCGGCAAGACTACAAAGACTTTCGTGGCTTGCTCAAGGATCTGTTAAGAAATAAGTCGCACTAATTTTTCTTGCTTACAATCAGCCAATTTTGATTTAATCCTGAGCCATCAGCATCACGTGCTTATAAAGATTGAGTGTGATGCGCATCTCAAGGAGAAATCATGCAAACGCAAATAACAACAGGTCAGACTTCGAAAACTGCAGTCCCTGAAAAATTTGTTTATTATTTCGCTGCCGGAGAAGCTGAAGGCAACGCGGGAATGAAGAATACTTTGGGCGGAAAAGGTGCAAACCTTGCCGAGATGACTCAACTTGGGTTACCTGTCCCTCCGGGATTTACAATATCCACAGAAATATGCACACACTTTTACGAAGCCGGCGGAAAACTTCCTGACTGGGTGAAGCCCAAAGTTTTAGAAGCCCTTGCGCGCGTTGAAAAAAAAATCGGCAAAAAATTCGGCGATGTGAATGATCCACTTTTATTTTCAGTCAGATCTGGTGCGCGAGCTTCAATGCCGGGCATGATGGATACAATTTTAAACTTAGGCTTAAATGATCAGACTGTTGAAGGTTTAGCGAAGTCTTCGCAGAACCCACGTTTTGCTTGGGATTCATACCGCCGATTTATTCATATGTATTCTGATGTCGTGATGAACATGAATGGTTCACTTTTAGATGTTCTGTTGGAAGATATGAAAGAAGAAAAAGGATTCAAATTTGATTACGAATTTCAAGTTGATGATTTAAAAAAATTAGTTCAAAAATTTAAAGAACAAGTGAAGAACCATACGGGCCAAGCCTTCCCAAGCGATCCAACTGAACAACTTT
>JANPPO010000016.1:0-2887 GCA_031428555.1 Bdellovibrionales bacterium
ATTATAAAAACAAAGCAGGGGAAACTCTGCTTCTTTTTTATATGGAAAAATTAAAATACTTCGGCGTCATCGCCCTTACCTTTATCTCAGCAAGTCTTATCGTTCTGACAAGTCAGATGAAAAGTCAGCTTGAAGAAGTAAAAGACTTCATTGCGCCACCTCCGCAAATTGAAAATTATAGCGCTGGCTTCAAACATCAAATTGCAGATTTGTTTTGGATCAGAGCTTTGCAAGACTTCGATTACTGTGAGACCAAGCTCGCGCAGAATCTTTGCAAAGGAAATTCTTGGTTATCCAAAATGTTGCTCGCGGCAGTGGCACTCGATCCAGATTATCTCGTGGTTTACCGAAATGGTGGACTCGCGCTAACAGTTCTAGTTTCCGACTACGAAGGTGCCTCAAAACTTTTTGATCTCGGGGTCGAGCGATTCCCCAAAGACTGGCGGCTTTTATACGGAGCTGCTTATCATGCTTCTTACGAAGAAAAAGATTTTGCGAAGGCGGCTCGGCTTTATAAACAGGCCGGTGAAAACGGTGCCCCCCTGTGGACTTTCGCGTTGGCTGCGCGACTCTATACAAAAGAGGGGCAAGTTGAAATGGGCGAAAAGTTGATAGAAGAGTTGAAAAACAAAGAAGATGTGGATGAAGCGCTGGTTAAGAGAATTCAAGAAAGAGTTGAAGCCTTTAAACGTGAGGCTAAAAAATAATCTAAGACGCCAAAACTTGACAGGGAGCGTTTCCGGCCCATATTCTCCCGAGCTATGTCATCACCCCGTGATTTTTATGAAATATTGGGAGTCCAAAAAGACTCTGATCAGGACACTATCAAAAAAGCTTATCGTAAGCTTGCGATGCAATTTCATCCTGATCGAAATCCTGGGGACAAAGCCTCTGAAGATAAATTCAAAGAAGCGGCGAATGCCTATGAAGTCTTAAGCGATCCGCAGAAGCGTGCGGCGTATGATCGTTTTGGTCACCAAGCTTTTGGTGGCGGGGGCGGTGGGCCTCAGTTTCAAAATATGGAAGATATTTTTTCTTCTTTTGGAGATATTTTTTCTGAATTTTTTGGCGCCCAAGGTGGCGCGGCCGGCATGGGTGGCATGGGCGGTCAGCGACAGGGCGGCGCACGCAACGGTCCACGCAGAGGTTCTGATTTAAGATATATTTGCGAACTTGATTTAGAAGATGTTTTAAAAGGTCTCGAGCGCGAGATCGAGTTTGATACAGAACAAAATTGCGAAGTTTGTGATGGTTCGGGTGCTGAAAAAGGTAGCAGTGCGGAAACTTGCGGCACTTGCAGAGGCAGTGGCCAAGTCGTCAGTCGCCAGGGATTTTTCACGATGGCGACGACCTGTCCAACTTGTCGCGGCGAAGGCCGAATCATAAAAAATAAATGCAAAAGTTGTAAGGGCGCGGGTCGAAAATCAGCGCACAAAAAAATTCGAGTTACGGTGCCTGCTGGTGTGGATACAGGAACTCGTTTACGTGTGACGGGTGAGGGTGAAGGCGGTTATCGCAGTGGCGGTGCCGGAGATCTCTACGTTGAAGTCAGAGTTCGCGATCACGATATTTTCGAACGTGAAGGTGATAATCTTTATGCTAAAATTCAAGTCTCTTACTTGCAAGCCTTGCTGGGTGCGGATATCGAAGTTCCGATACTCGATGGAAAAGCGATGCTGACTGTTCCAAGTTGTACTCAACCGGATCAAGTTTTGAGTCTCAAAGGACAGGGACTTCCGTCTTTGAGAAGTGGACGCAGAGGGGACATTCAGTTCGAGGTCTTAATCGAATTCCCAACAAAGCTCAAAGAAGAAGAGCACAAGCTACTCGCGCAAATAGCTGAAATCAAAGGGGTTTCAGTTAGTAAAGAAAAGCACGGTTTTTTTAGCAAGAAGAAATAATTTTGTGTCTTTTAGGAGGCTGAAATGGCTTCTAAAACGATCTTAGAAAAAAGTCAGTCTCGTCACCTTGACTAGGTGACATTCAACCTCAGATTAACTAGTAATAGCGATTCTTAACGTTCCTAATTGTAGGGATTCTTTAGAATCTTTAATCTCGAATTCTCTTGAAGGAGTTTATATATGTCTAAAATTATTGGTATTGACTTGGGAACCACCAACTCCTGCGTGTCTATTATGGAAGGTGGAGAACCAAAAGTACTAGTGAATGAAGAAGGAGCAAGAACGACTCCTTCAGTTGTTGCTTACACTAAAGATGGCGAACGACTTGTAGGACAAATTGCAAAGCGCCAAGCCGTAACGAATCCTGAAAATACAATTTTTTCTGCGAAACGTTTTATCGGCCGCAGATTTGAAGAAATCGGTGAAGAGCTCAAATTAGTTCCTTATCATGTTGTTTCAAAAGGAAATGATATCGGTTTTAAAGTTCGTGATAAAATTGTGAGCGCTGAAGAAGTGGGCGCAGCTGTTTTGAGCAAATTAAAAAAAGTGGCTGAAGATTATTTAGGCGAGCCTGTTACAAAAGCCGTTATCACAGTACCTGCTTACTTTAACGATTCTCAACGTCAGGCAACGAAAGATGCTGGGCGAATTGCGGGTCTTGAAGTGATGCGTATTATCAACGAACCAACAGCTGCAGCACTTGCTTACGGTCTTGATAAAAAGAAAGACGAAAAAATTGCGATCTACGATTTCGGTGGAGGTACATTTGATATCTCGATCTTAGAAGTCGGTGATGGTGTTGTCGAAGTTAAATCGACAAATGGTGATACTCACTTAGGTGGTGATAACTTCGATACAAGAATTTTAGAATGGTTGATTGCTGAATTTAAAAAAGATCAGGGCGTTGATCTTAAAAATGACAAGATGGCTTTACAGCGTTTGAAAGAAGCAGCTGAAAAAGCGAAGATCGAGTTATCGACTTCTCA
>JANPPO010000017.1:0-3489 GCA_031428555.1 Bdellovibrionales bacterium
ATTAATAAAGAAGGTTCGATTGCGGGACCAAAAGTTCTCGAACACATGGTAGATTGTGTTCTCTCTTTTGAAGGCGATAATTCTTACCAATACCGACTTTTAAGAAGTATCAAAAATCGTTTTGGCCCAGCCAACGAATTAGGTGTCTTTCAGATGAGTGGCGGTGGATTAGAAGAAGTCAAAAATCCTTCAGAACTTTTTTTACAGGAGCGGGGAAAAGTTTTGGTGGGCTCTTCTATTTTTGCTTCAATGGAAGGGACTCGGCCGTTGTTATGTGAAGTTCAGGCTTTAACTCTCTCGACGAATCAAACCAATCCCCGAAGGACAACTTTGGGTATCGATGCCAATCGCCTTCATATGCTAGCTGCGGTTTTGGATCGACATTTGGATATGAAGTTAGCATTTCAGGATATTTTTATTAACGTAGTTGGCGGATTAAAATTGATTGAAACTGCATGCGACCTGACTGTCGTTGCAAGCCTCATGAGTTCATTCAAAAACCGACCTTTGGATAGGTCGAGCGTTTTCTTTGGAGAAGTCGGATTAACTGGCGAAGTCAGAGGCGTTCCCTTCGCAGATATCAGGCTTAAAGAAGGTGAAAAGTTAGGCTTTAAAACTTTTATGATCCCGACTGCTAATAAAAAACACTTGAAGGATGTTAAACTTTCAAGCGATTCTCAGATTGTATACATTCAAAATATTCAAGATCTGCAAAATTGGATTTAGTGCCACAGTTAAGTGTCAAAGCCAAGTGCCACAGTCACCCGATGGATCTTAAAAAAGGATCGTGATATGCCTGACGTTCAAGATATCGAAAAAGTGGGTTATAAAACGGGCGATTTTATTTTTCTTGAAGGCGATCAGGAAACTCACTTTTACATAATCGAAACTGGCCGCGTTCAGATCTTCACTAAAAAGCCGGGCGGCGAAAGAATTAACATCTGTGAAATCGCTGAAGGTGAATCGTTTGGCGAATTTGCATTACTTGATAAAGCTCCACGCTCAGCTTCTGCGAAAGCACTAACAGATGTTGTCTTGGTTAAAGTGTCTGCAGCAGGTTATGAAAAGCTGATGGCCGAAATTCCTGTGTGGGCATCAAGCATGCTTCGCTCATTCATTTCACGCCTGAAAAACATGAACGACCTGGTCAAAACCCAACCCCAATTCATGCTCAAAAAAAAGTGAGCCTGGCCACCCTAAAAGGTGAGCCTTGCCGGCCGCCAGTCTACTTTTCTTGGCGGGCGGCTAGCCTCGACGGCGCGTCGAGGTTTGCCGGCCGCACATCGTTACTGCATTTTGTTAGATGTGATCGCCGCTATCCCATTTTAAGAAGAGCTCTCGTTGCACATCCATGAAGACGACAAGCATTTTATTTTCGAGCATTGTGTTTTTAATTACGAACTGCACTCCGAAAGTTTGCTGACCTTTAGCTTTATCAAAAACGTGATGTTTAATTTCGCCTTCGAGCTCGAGTGGCTTTCGGTGATTCATATGAAGAACGCACTTCAGAACATCGCCCAATTTAAAAACGGGCAAATGTCCTGGGTACTCAACTCTACAGCCACCGCTGCTAAAATCTAAAAATTTACATTCGTACATGGAAACTTTTCCATTGTAAAAAATGATATTAACTGAGCGCGGATAAGCATCGGGAAATTCCAGCCGAGGAGTTTTTCTTCTTTGCAAAATATAAACATCTGAATTTGCCGAAACGTGAACTCGGTCATCATAAACTTCGGCCATTGCGTGCAGAAAATAACGATCTTCTCCATAGGAAAAATTCAAAACGATATTTTGGTTCGATAAGATTCTTGGCGAGTTAAGCGCGTAGTTAAAAGTGAGTATTCTTGAATCAACATATTGATCTAAAACTAATCTGATCAAATCGTCAGACTCGCCTTTTCCGTAAAAAGCCATTTTAGTGGCAGCACCTTCTTTGAAGATGGCTTTTTTTTCACTTAACGGCACTTTACGAAAAATTTCTCTCATTAAGCGCGCTCCACGGCTTTAAGCCATTTATCGATTCGAACTTTTCTATCTTTCACCGCCATCTTGGGTGAAAAATCTGCATCTTTTTGCCAGATCTGTTCAATCGCTTGAAGATTTTTAAAAATGCCAACACCTAAGCCTGCCATAAGTGCCGCACCCAGCGCTGTCGTTTCAAAGATTTTAGGCCTCTCAACCTTGAGAGACGAATAATCCGATTGCATTTGCATAAGGAGATTATTTTTTGAAGCTCCACCATCGACGCGAAGTTTTTTGAGTGGTTTTTTTAAATCTTTTTTCATCGCTTCAAGTAGATCAACATTTTGCAAAGCCATCGCTTCTAAAGTTGCGCGTGCGATGTGGGCCTTCGTGGTCCCGCGAGTCAGTCCTGTTATAATCCCCCTCGCTTCAGGCTTCCAGTGAGGAGCGCCCAACCCCGTTAAGGCTGGAACAAATTCCACTCCGTCAGAAGAAGAAACCGATGCAGCAAGTGCCTCGACGTCGGAACTATTCGTGAATAATCCAAGGCCGTCGCGAAGCCATTGAACAGCGGCGCCACAAATGAAGGCACCGCCCTCGAGTGCGTAAGTTGGTTTTTGGCCTTCAAGCTGCCAAGCCACTGTGGTCAAACTTCCAAATTTTGAAATCTGAACTTGTGACCCGGTATTCAAAAGCAAGAAGCTTCCCGTACCGAAAGTACATTTCGCTTCGCCCACTTTAAAACAATTTTGCCCAAACAACGCTGACTGCTGATCACCAATCATCGCATGAATAGGAATTCCATCTGGAAGGCCCGGAACATTTTGAGTCCGCCCGAATTCATGATTGCTTGCATGAATAGAAGGAAGAATTTCGCTTGGAACTTTTAGAATTTTGCAAAGTTCTTGATCCCAATTCAAAGTTTTTAGATTCATCAATAAAGTTCGAGAAGCATTACTGACATCGGTTTTGTAAGATTTCCCGTTTGTCAGTTTCCATAAAAGCCACGTATCGATTGTTCCAACTGCGATCTCATTATTTTTAGCCCGGGCCCTTAGGCCTTTTACGTTATCAAATAGCCATTGAATCTTCGTACCTGAAAAATACGGATCTAAAACCAAACCCGTTTTATTTTTAAAAACTTTTTCTTTTTTCTGCTTCTTCAGAGTCTCACAAATTTTTTGAGATCTTCGGCATTGCCACACTATCGCATTATAAACCGGCTGCCCCGTTTTGCGATCCCACATAACCAAAGTCTCACGTTGATTCGTGATTCCAATCGCCTTGATGGCATCTTGGCTGACGTGACTCTTCTTTAAACACTCTTTAATTGAATCAACGACACTTTGCCAAATCTCTTTTGGATCGTGCTCGACCCAGCCCGGCTCTGGATAAATTTGTCGAAAAGGCCTTTGCCCGTCGGCCACCCACTCGCCTTTTTGACTTATAAGGGCAGCGCGCGAACTGGTTGTACCTTGATCAATAGAAAGGATATAGTCCATGAATCTATCTTTCGTTTTAAAT
>JANPPO010000018.1:0-4509 GCA_031428555.1 Bdellovibrionales bacterium
CAACTCCAGACGCCTTAAGTATGTTCATGATGTTAATTCCCATGATTTTCTTATTCGAAGTCGCCATTTTTTTAGTTGCGCGCGTGGAACAAAAAATTCCAGAAGCTGCTGAACCAATTTAATTTATCTGGAGTTTAAAAATTTTGGTCTGTAAAATGTAAAAGACGAAGTCGGCATCCTAACTCCTTCTTAAAAGCGAACTGCTCTGGAATCAAAACAACTGCGAACAGCTCGGAACATTGTAGCCGGCGTTATTCAACAGCTGACACCCAATCGTGCGACCTAAATAAAGCCCGTCTAAATTATCATCCTGAAAATGAATTCCACCGTAGATGCGACTTTGACCAGCCTCTAAAGCAGCAGTCCAAGCAGAGTTATATTTTCGAACATGCTGAGGCACCACTTCACTTTTAACAAGCAGAGGCTCACCATTTAACAGGAGCGCATCAACAACAACAGCAGCCGCGGAACTAAAAGTTGAATGACCGCTGACCCATGAAGGAAACGGTGGCGTGTCCAAAAGCGGCGTCCAGGCCTTATCTTTGTGCAAATCTTCAATCGCGGTGATTGGACGGCAGTTGGAGTGAGCATATTTTGCTCCCCACGCAGCAACGCCAGCATCTGACAAAGCTTGTGATAAAAGATTTAAAATTTCAGAGGCTGCGCGAAAGTCTGCCCGTTTTTTCTTTAAATTATCGAGCGCAATCTGAACCCACATTCCAGGGGGCGTAACGGTTCCACCGCCCGCAGCCCAAAATAATGCAATAACAGTTTGATCTTGAGTTCTGACACTTGATTCTTTTGAGCCTAAAAGTTTGACCTCTTCTAATTCGCGTAAATAAGTTACGGAATTAAATGGCAACGGACTAATTTGTTTAAGAGTACTTTCTAAGTTAAGTCCCGAATGAAGCGGGAGCTTGTGCCAGTACGGATAAAGGGGTTGAGCAAATTTCGGAAGCGTCGGTCGCCAACCACCTTCGTGATAACCTTGATTAGGCCATGGATTTTGAGTGGGCTTCGCAGCTTCTTTATAAAGAGGCTCAACATGTTGCCAAGCCCGAAGTGCTTTTGCCTGAGCGCTTCGAACAACCAAAATATCAGAGCCTTCGGGCCGCAAATCTTTTTGAAGCCATTCTCGTTCTGAAGGATAAATCAGAGAATATAATTCAGTAAAACCTGCAAAGTAAGCAAGAGAAGGGTTTGCGCTTCTTTTGCTACTTACCATACCCGCATGATTTGCGAGTGATAAAACAAAAGCCATCTGCGGTGGCGGAATTCGTAGTTTCTTAGTCAACTCAAGTGCCAGCTCGTGAGAAGTATAAATAGATTGGACATCCGAGCTGAAGATTCGAGCCGCATGAGCTGGTAGCGCTAAAAAACTGACTAAAAGAAGACCGAAGAGACTATGTTTCATACACACATCCATGTTTAGAAGTCAGATTCACTTTTTGCTTAATATTTCATAAAAGGCTAGAGCAATCGCATGTTTTAACAAATCGCGTTCGAGTTTTTGGCGTATTAAAATTTTGAAATGCGATTTCAGAACACTAGCGAACAATATGTTTTCGTTAGATGACATAGTGATTGAAAAAAATTTGAAATTCGTGCAGCCGCGTATTCTATTCGGAACCTAACCGAAAAAGGAAAAACTTATGAAAAAATTATTATTTATATTATTATCATTACCCCTTCTTGCGACAGCTAAAATCAAAAAAGGAACAAGCTACCAAGCATTTGAGCTTCTTCCAAAATCGGGATCTCAATTTTCATTTGTTCTGAATAAGAAAGTTAAAACAGACGGATGTAATCAATACGGACTTCAGGCAGTGCTTCGACCCGTCGATAGAGCAGAAGGCGGTCCAACTGAAGTGTATGTGGTAGACTTTTCTGTTTCTCAAACTGAAATGGCATGTAATCCGCCCAGAACACCGCGCTTTGAAATATTAACTTCAGAACGTATCAACGTACCCTATGATGAAAATCTAATGGCCGGCGCGACGGTATTAGTACCAAGAAATGTAGGAATAAAATTTAGAGAAGTAGTGGAATAGAAACTACCCGCCCTTAAGCTTCGTAGTATGCTTCAGAAATTGCGTCAGCTAATTCGCCTTCAACTTGATCGCTATGTACTAACTTAAATGTATGAGAAAACTTAATTTTCGACACTGGGACGATAGACTTAAAAGTCTTGAGCGATTTTTTCGATTTTAGAAATATTACGACTTCCAGAAAAGATTTTTTGGGTCTGACGAAGAAGTAGCAAACTTTTTTAGAAAACATGATGGCTTTGCCAGATGCGTAGATCCGCTGCTCGCCTAGGGAAGCGCCGAATTCGCGAATTTTGCGCCACGCTTCTTTTAAATCCTCATCTAAGTTTTCGATTAGGAAGTCTTCGCTGCTATTGTAGTGATCTGGATGATGAGTATACTTTTTTTTCGCAGGCTTGGCTGCGTTAGCTTTTTTCTTCGTCATTGCAACTTTGGTTTTCTTCTTAGTCTTTTTAATCGTAGTCATAAATTTGATTTCCACTTATCTGTCGAGAAACTAACGCGCCGTCGACAAGATAAGTGGACTGTCACCTTTTCCCGGTAATGTACCTGTCACCTTTTTAAGGATCCTCAAACTTAATCAACACGGCGCCGGATTCTACTGAGGCGCCCTGTTGGACTATGATTTCTTTGATTTTTACGTCGCGGGATGTGCGCATTTCGTTTTCCATTTTCATCGCTTCCATGATGAGTAGTGGCTTGTTGGCTTTTACGATGTCACCCACTTTGACGAAAATTTGAATTACTTTGCCTGGCATGCCGGCACGTAAATCTAAATCACCACCGAAGACGCCGCCTTTTTTCAACGAATCGTGAAGGATCATTTCGTCATTGTAGATTTTAATCGTTCGAAAAGAGTTTCTGGTGAAAACCGTGTACTCGGTATCTTTTCCGATGACGTCGATGAGGTAAGAGCTTCCGTTGAAAAGAAAGCTGATATACTGCTCGGCCTCTTTGTAGTCGTTTTTTGAGATATCATAGTGAATCCACTCTTTGGATTCTTCCTGTAACGAAACTTTCCAGGCATGGCGAAGTTCGGTTACATCGATTTTATATTTTTTGCCTTTAAGCTCTGCTTCAAAATACATATTTCACTTAGCCTTTACGTTCGGAGTGCGAGTTTTCGACCAATGCGTTTCCAGTTACTGACGATATTCAATTGGCGCACATCTTTCGACTTGCGATCGTTGTAAGCTTGAATAGCGGCCGCAATTAAGAATACGGGATCCTCGATTTTCGTAAACATTTGAGGCTCGATCACTTCGAAGTTCTTTTCAATGAACTGAGTCGTGTAACTTCCGTCTTTAAATGTTTCGTGATTTAAAATTGATCTGTGTAAAACGATGTTGGTTTTGATTCCCGTTAAAACGAATTCGGACAATGCCCGCTGCATTCTTCCAATTGCCTCTTCGCGAGTTTCGCCCCAAGTAATAACTTTTGCGATCATGGGATCATAATATATAGGCACTTCGTAGCCCGGATATGCGTAAGAATCCACTCTTAAAAAGGGCCCTTGGGGATGTCTACAAGCATTGATTCTACCGGGGCTTGGCTTGTACGTAATCGGATCTTCAGCACAGATTCGGCATTCGATCGCGTGACCCTTTTGTTTTACATCTTCTTGCTTCATTGAAAGTGGATTTCCCGCAGCAACTGAAATCTGTTCACGAACTAAATCGTAGCCAGTCGTCTGTTCTGTGATGGGATGCTCCACTTGAAGACGAGTGTTCATCTCCATGAAGAAAAACTCTTTAGTTTTATTATCAAAAATAAATTCAATTGTGCCTGCGCCTACGTAATTAATTTTCTGAGCGGCGCGAACGGCAGCATCACCCATTTTTTTGCGGACGTCAGCAGGTACAGATGGGCTTGGAGCTTCTTCAATAATTTTTTGATGTCTTCGTTGTACGGAACACTCACGTTCAAAAAGATGAACGACGTTACCGTGGGTATCGCCAAAAACTTGAATCTCGATGTGTTTTGGATCGGTAATAAATTTTTCGATGTAAACAGTTGGATCAGCGAAATAGTTTTGGCCTTCTGATCTACAAGCACGGAAAGCACTTTCCAATTCGTCTTCTGATTTAACTACGCGCATACCTTTTCCACCACCACCGGCAGAGGCCTTGATGATGACAGGGTAACCAATTTTTTTAGCAACTTTGACAGCCTCTTCAGCCGTTTCTACACCGCCATCACTTCCGGGAACAAGTGGCACATTTGCAATTTTCATAAGAGCTTTTGCAGAAAGCTTATCGCCCATTGCTTCAATGTTTTCTGGCGTTGGCCCAATGAAAACGATACCAGCTTTTGCGCATGCTCTTGCGAAATTTGTATTTTCTGAAAGAAAGCCGTAGCCAGGGTGAATAGCATCAACGCCCGCTTCTTTAGCAACAGCGATGATCTTTTCATAATTAAGATAAGACTCTTTACTTGGCGCAGGTCCGACGTTGTAAGCCTG
>JANPPO010000019.1:0-2231 GCA_031428555.1 Bdellovibrionales bacterium
AACTACGTTAATGAAGAACTGGGCAGTTGCGCTATCGACTACGTTTGTACGTGCCATCGCAAGAGTACCTTTTAAGTTCTTAAGACCATTAGTTGCTTCATTTTTAATAGTTTCGCGTGTTTTCTTTTGTTCCATGCCTTCCGAAAAACCGCCACCTTGGATCATGAAACCTTTGATAACTCGGTGAAAGATAAGACCGTCGTAAAATTTATCGTCAACATATTGAAGAAAGTTTTTTGCTGAGAGAGGGGCTTTTTCGCCGTTAACTTCGATTTCGATTGTTCCTAAAGAGGTTTCCATTACTACAGTTGTCATTTTACCTTCTTCTTTCTTTGCTGCTTTTGATTTGTTTTTCTTTTCGGATTTTGATTTCGCAGAATCTTTCTTGTCCGATTTTTCTTTTGCTTCTACTGGTTTGGTTTCAGCGGTTGCTCCTGCTTCAGGAGTCTGCGGCTCGGCCGCCCGCGCCTCTGCGTGGAAGCTAAATGCTATCAATACGAACGCTGCTACATAAATCCAGGCTGCTTTTTTAATGCATGCTTTTGTTGTCAAAGTAATCCCTTTCTTTACGGTGAACGAAGCGCAAACTAAACTGTGAAAAATAGACTGTCATGACGCGAAGAGGCCTTCTATCGCACCGCGACTTACTGGTTCTGACTCCACTTCACTTTAAAGTAGTTATAGGAGTCCATTGTGATCCTTCTCTCTTCAGCGCCATCCGCGGTAGAGAAGTAAATCTGACTTTTACCAGTGCGGTCGCTTGTGTACATAACGAAGCGGCCATCAGGCGACCATGTTGGGTCCTCGTTATTAGCAGGCTTACCATTCGGCCGCTTAGCAGAGGTCAAGCGAATCATACCAGTGCCGTCTTCGTTCATGACGAAAATATCAAAGTTACTTCCAGTCTGACCGGCAAACGCAATTTTCTTTCCATCAGGAGACCACGATGGAGAAGCGTTAAATTGCCCTGCAAACGTCACGCGCTTCACATTTGAACCGCTCGCGCTCATTGTGTAAATCATTGTTCGGCCCGGGCGATCAGAAGAGAAAGCGATCTTTTTACCATCAGAACTTATTGTTGGCTCAACATTCATCGCGCCAGATGGACCGTTCGTAATTTTATTAACGATATCGCCATTTAAATTAATTTTATAAATATCCGGAGAAGTCCCTTGCGAAATAGTCAGGTAAACATTTTTGTTATCCGGATCAAATGAAGCACCCGAATTAATACCCTGTCTGAATGACAGAAGCTCACGCTTTCCAGAAACAATATCGTATAAAAACATATCAGCATTTCTGAGCCGAGTTTTCGCACGTTGAACGTATGCAGTGTAAGCAATTCGTTTTCCATCGAATGACCAAGCGGGCGAAAGCGCGATTGATTTGTGATTTGAAACCTTGATGACGTTTGCGCCGTCCCAATCCATGACAAAAATCTCTCTTGATTTGCCACCGTCTCTGTCGCTTGCAACAGCGATTTTAGACAAATACATTCCTTCATTGCCAGTTAACGATTTTAAAACATCATTAGCAAACGTATGAGCAATTTTTCGCGCAGTTGAAACCCCAGTGGTATATTTCTTTCCGAAAACCAAACTTCCTTTTGAAACTTGGTACAGGTAAATATCAAGAGACATGCTACCACCGGAAACGGAGTAACCTCCAAGAATCAGAAATTCAGCTCCAATCTGTTTCCAACTTGCGAAATTAAATCCATTTGGTTCACCCGGTGCAGGCTTAAGCCCCTTTTTAGATGGATCTTCTAAGTACGCAGTCTTATCTATTAGCTGAAAGTAAGTTGATACTTCTAAGTCATTTTTGATTACGTTGAAAACTTCATTTCCCGCAGAAATAGCACTTGAAGATGAAGAGCTTCCAAGGTTTTGCAAAGTGGGGAATGCTAGCAAACTTTTTTTAGTGCGAGCTTCTCCTAATTTGATATAGATCTCATTAGAGGTCTGCGCCTCTAAGCTAAGAGAGAAGAGGAAAACGATGCTTAGGATGAATCTCATGCTGTGCTCCTTTAAAGTATACTCTAGTAAAATCAAAACTATTCGGGAAATCCGATTAATATGCCTTGAACGCTAACAATGGCTGCAAGTTTCTCTGGTGGAACAGGAAATGGCGCAGACTGATCAATCGTATCAAGAACTATATCGTCGTAACTTGCGTTACCACTTGTTTTAAAAATTTCCCGTGAAATAACCTGGCCGCGTTCATCGATTCGA
>JANPPO010000020.1:0-3599 GCA_031428555.1 Bdellovibrionales bacterium
TTTGAACGCGACTCATAAGCAAGCGAAGACTCAAGATTTTATCGACATTACTTTAGAAACCAGAAACCTGATCGAAAAAATGGTGGAGGATGAGCTTTGACCTTAAGGGATCCCGCTTTTTTTCTACTTCTTATTCCACTTGTAGCGGTATTGGGCTGGATGTGGTATCGGAAATCAAATCGCGCTGCCTTAAAGATCAGCTCGCTTGCGCTATTTAAAAAAACTCCAAGTTCTCTGCGCGCGCAATTTGCGGCTCTTCCACTTTTGCTTCAAGTCGCTTCATTATTGTTTGTGATTTATGGACTGACTCGGCCGCAGGAAGCTAGTACGAAAACTAAAAAAAATGTTGAAGGTATCGATATCGTCATTGCACTTGATATTTCTGACTCGATGTTAATTGAGGATATGGGTCAGCTGAACCGAATGGAAACAGCAAAAGAAACTATCACACGCTTCGTTCAGAAAAGAACATCAGATCGAATTGGAATGGTCATCTTTGCCGGTGAGGCTTTTACCCTCGTGCCACCAACTTTGGATTACCCAATGTTATTAGGGCAAATTAGTAAGATTACAACGGCAGCCAGTGCTAGAATCAAAGACGGAACAGCCATAGGTGTTGCTATGGCCAGTGCCGCCGGCAGATTAAGAGAGTCGACAGCAAAATCACGAGTTATCATATTCTTAACTGACGGTGAAAATAACTCTGGAACGATTGATCCGGAGACGGGTTTAGAAATTGCTAAAGGTTATGGATTAAAAGTCTATTCAATAGGTATCGGTCGCGATGGACCGACTCGTATCCCAGTTATGGTTCAAGACGTCTTCGGCAATAAGGTAAAAACCTATCAGCCATTTGAATCGCGAGTAAATGATGAACTCTTGCAGAAGTTTGCTGATGATACGGGTGGTAAGTACTACCGAGCATCAAAAGAAGAAATTATGGATAAGGTTTTTAATGATATCAATGCACTTGAGACAACTAAGATCGATGTGAATAAATTCACGCGATATGCAGAAAAATTTGGATTTTGGATTTGGACTGCATTTTTCCTTTACTTGATCTCTTGGATTTTACAAATGACTTGGCTTCGGAGGATCCCGTGAAGTGGGCTCATCCGGAATTTCTATTTTATATTATTTTTCTGCCTCTCTTGTGGGCTATTGCTTGGTATAGCCAAAAGCAAGGTTGGATGAAGCTTCAAAAACATTTTGGTGGTAGCCTTCAAGATTTATGGAAAAATAATCTAAGCATCTTAGCTCGCTACTGGAAATGGGCTTTAAGAGTGGGTTTTTTAAGTTTGTTACTTCTTGCACTTGCGCGGCCCCAAATCGGGCAATCCCAAGAGGCGATAAAATCCGAAGGCTTTGAAATCTTTTTCGCGATAGACGTGTCAAACAGTATGCTTGCAGAAGACTTAAGACCCTCACGCTTAGAAAAAGCTAAAATTGATTTAAACCGCTTAGCAGATAATTTAATCGGTCACCGTATTGGAGTATTGGCTTTCGCGGGCTCTGCCGCTCTGATTAGTCCGCTGACTCAAGACACGGCAGCAGTTAAAATGTACTTAGAGTCTTTAGATTCACAGACAATAAGTTCGCAAGGGACTAACTTTGAATCGGTCTTAACTGCGGCTGAAAATGCTTTTGAGAGCGGCGGTATGGGTGAAGATAGTGCGGTTACTAAAGTTCTTATCATTGCTTCAGACGGTGAAGACCAAGAACAAGGTGCTTTGGAAAAAGTAACCGAACTTCGGAAAAAAGGTATACGCGTTTTCACAATCGCTTACGGGACCGAAAAAGGTGCACCGATTCCAGAACGTGACCGCATGAATTTTCTAAAAGGTTACAAAAAAGATAATAAAGGTCAGACGATTTTAACAACTGTTAAGGGCGAAGCTTTAAAAGCCTTGGCTGAAAAATCTCAAGGATATTTTACTTTTGCTACTCTAGATTATTCGTTTATTGCGGCAGTCTTGAAAGAACTCAACACTTTGGAAAAGAAGCAGTTCGAATCTGAATTTCAAGTTCAGTACGACGAAAAGTTTCAGATCTTTTTAGTTCTGGCATTTATTTTAGGCCTCATCGAACTTTTTATTGCCGACACAAAAAGGAGGAAAGCTTGAATAAAAGTCTTCTTCTGATTTTAAGTTTACTTTTCTTAACAGCTTGCGGGGTTGAAGTTGATCCTCGAACGATTATTCAAAATCGTCTAGCGATAAAAGAATTTGCTAAAGGTTCAGTGACGGATTCTCAAAAAAGTTTTTATGAAGCCTTGAAAAACGATCCTTTCATTGGCGAACTACACATTAATTTAGGCATGACTTATCACGCTCTTAAGCAGGGCGATGCTGCCGTTCAATCGTATGAGTCGGCTGAAAAGTGGGGCCGCAATAAAGAAGTGCTTTTTAATTCGAAATTTAACCAAGGTGTTATCAGAGGTGAAAACAAACAAATTGATATCGCTCTGAATGATTACCAAAGATCCCTAGTGGTAAAGCCTGATTCGCTCGAGGCCAAAACAAATATTGAACTTCTAGTTCAAGGACAATCTGGTTCAGGCGAAGGCAAAGGCGAAGATAAAAAAGACGGCGATAAAGGCAAAGATAAAAAACCCGATGATAAAAAGGGCGAAGGTGAAAGCGATAAAGAAGAAGAAAAAGATCCAACCGAGCCCAAGCAGGTCGAGCAGAATAAAGAATACAAGCCTCGTGAATTCAAAGGCGAACTATCTGAACACGATGTGAAAAAGATTTTAGGCGAGCTCAAGCAGCAAGAACAAAAGATCCGCGGACAGTTCTACCGCGGAGACAGTAAGGAGAAACCTCGTGATAAAGATTGGTAAGGGTTTATCTTCTATCTTATTCTTAAGTTTTATTTTTGGCGCTTTAACAAGTTTCATATCCAATGAAGCGTTGGCTCAACAGGGGACAGTCGTCACTTCAACTGTTGATAAAAACAAAATGGAAGTTCAAGACACGTTCACGTTAACTGTGACTGTTCAATCTACTGAAAGTGTTGATATCGAAGAGCCCCGGCTTCCAACTTTAAGTGGCTTAGATTTAGTTCAGCATTGGGACAACACGGCCGTTCAGCAAAGCTTAGTTCAAACTGCAAAAGGAATGGATTTTAAAACAATCCGCAAACGCGAATTTCATTACGCGTTTCAAGCAAAAGCAGTTGGCCGCTATAGCGTAGACGCATTTGAAGTTGTTGTCAGTGGTAAGCTCTTTAAAACAGAACCGATTGTAGTTGAAGTGCTTCCTTCGGGCCAAGCTCCACAAGGGAAATTGCCGAAGCCTTTGCCCGGCGGCAGTGGCGCAGGTGGAAATCGATTTGAACAAGAAGAGGAAGATCCTGAAGAAGCTTTTTTAAGACAGCAAGAAGAAGTTTTTAATCAGTTACTCCAAAGACAATTCGGCGGCGGTCGCGGTGGAATTCAAATTCCACCATTAGGAAACAAAGCAGGCAGGCCGCCTATCGATCCTGAATATCGAAGCATGCCTGGTAACCCAAACGATGCATTCTTTATTCAGCTTGAAGTTGATAAGACAAGTGTATTCGAAGGCGAACAAATCACAGCGACTTGGTATTTGCTCACT
>JANPPO010000021.1:0-7272 GCA_031428555.1 Bdellovibrionales bacterium
CAAAGCACTCTTAGAAGAACTTTCAATTGCTCTTGGTGATTCTGAATCCGAAGCCAATCGCTTAAGAGAAGATGGACAAACAATCATGTACGTCGCAATTGATGGGAAGCTTGCAGGCATGCTCGGTGTGATGGACCCCATCAAAGAAACATCAATTCCTGCAATTCAAACACTTCGTAAAGCCGGAATAAAAGTCATCATGATGACGGGTGATAATGAAAAGACGGCCCAAGCTGTTGCAAAAAAAGTCGGGCTTGATGGTTATTTTGCAGATGTGCTTCCACAAGGGAAAGCTGAGATCGTTAAAAAAATGCAAGCCGAAGGAAAGTTCGTAGCGATGGCAGGCGACGGAATCAACGATGCTCCGGCATTAGCGCAAGCGCAAGTGGGAATTGCCATGGGAACTGGAACAGATGTTGCGATGAATAGCGCAGGCATTACGTTGATTAAAGGTGATTTAATGGGAATCGTCCGAGCCCAAGCTTTAAGTGAAGCCACTTTAAAAAACATCAAACAGAATTTGTTTTTTGCATTTATCTATAACGCTCTTGGGGTACCGGTCGCAGCCGGAATCTTGTACCCATTTTTTGGAATCCTCTTAAGCCCCATGATTGCAGCTGCAGCGATGAGTTTAAGTTCAGTCTCAGTTATCGCAAATGCCTTAAGACTTAAAAAGGTGAAATTATGAATATAGGCGAAGCTGCGAAAATATCAGGCGTGAACTCGAAGCTTATTCGTCACTATGAATCGATAGGAATTATCCCTAAAGCAAGTCGTAGTGATGCAGGATATCGCACTTACTCAGAAGCGGATGTCCACATTCTTTCGTTCGTAAAGAGCGCAAGAAACTTGGGTTTTTCGATGAAAGAAATAAAAAAGCTGGTTAGTCTTTGGCGAAATAAATCCAGAGCAAGTAGCGACGTAAAAGAATTAGCGTCTCGTCACGTCCAAGAAATGGAAGGGAAAATCTTAAATCTTCAAGAGATGGTTAAAACTTTAAAACACTTAGCGAAGAATTGTCATGGCGATCACCGGCCCGATTGTCCAATCTTAGGTGGAATTGAAGTAAACCTAAATATGAGATAGCATGCATTGCTGCAAAGAAAAAAATGTAACCAAAAGTTTTGAACAAAGTCCTCAACTATAATTTAGTTAGATAAATGTAAGGCGATTTCTAGATTGCCTTACATTTATAGTATCAAAAATCACGATTTGATAGGCTGAAAATGCTGAGGTTAATACTTTTCAACTACCGAACCTTCTTCGAACTTCACGCCTGGATCGAATTTGACGACAGAGTAGTGCTGATTAAGAATTTCTTGAACGGATCCCTTGCCGACTTCCCTTTTTTCACAAGTACTACCTATGGCACCAGTGCTTCCTATGCCACTTCCGCGATTACCCGTTCCTTTATTAGTGCAAACATTTTGAAAGAGCGTGACTCTGTCTCCGACCGATACGTCGCCTTTGCCCAAACAGACATGCGCTTCACTTTCACTTGTCTTCATTGCAACTGATCCGCGCATCACACTGTGCGCGCAACCAGAAAGTCCCACTATCATAACTGATCCAACTAAAATAATTAATGCTTTCATCTCGTTCTCCTTGTTTAGTACTTATTTCTTACATCTCGGTTACTTACTTAGCGATTACAAGAGTTAGTTTTACTTCTTTGAAGTGCTTTCCTTTGCCTTTGCTTGTTTCATCATCTTATCGCATTCATTTTTGCTCATCTCGGTCTGGCACTTCTTCATCATATCTTGGTCACACATCTTTCCATCTTTCTTCATGCCCATACAGTCATGCATCATTCCTTTCATGTGCTCCATATTCATTTTACCCATCGGCATTCCTTTATCCATCTGACCCATCGAGTGAGTTTCCTTTGACGTATCCTTATCTTGTGCAAAGCCTGGCGCTGCGTAAATAAATCCCGTCAGGGCAACCATCGCTACAGTGATAAAAAAATTGTTTCTCATAAATTCTCCTTTGAATTAGTGTTTAGCTCTCGCCAAACTTGTTAAAATTATTTTAGATCCGAACATAGAAATTGGATTTATGAGTGCCATTTGCAAAAGCGGCAATATCGATATGCCTAAGATCGGTAATACAGGATTAATATCTGTATACGCCCAGCGTTGTGTACGGATGGCCCAAATCTCGACAAAAACTGCAAGAATGAGCGAAAAGCCCACAATAGACAATGTTGAGCTAGTTCTCCATTGTTCTTTAAACCAACTGAATGATCGAAGTTTGATTGCTGTCATGAGATAGACCGCCAAGATCATCAGAACATCTCCTGCGCTAGCTAGAATCATAGCGCCTAAGTTAGGAGTGTTAGCTGTATGTCGAAAAAATGGAGAACACTGAATAGTCTCCCAAGCTAGATGCAAAACGAAGGCAATGACCGAAAATAGAAAGATGAAACGAAATGAATTAACCGCCCAGGAGCTATTCATATTTTTCACGATGTATCTCCCTTAAGCTTGATTAGTAGAAGTTATGAGCTAATTGATCCCGCTGGGTATGACAAAAAGTCCCAACCAGTTTTTCAATTGAGCTCACCACGTTCTAAGGCGATTTCATGCTATATATGAGCAGAGTGCATGCCATAAAAAAGGAAGAGACATTTTAGATTTTAATAATTTAAAGTCAGCCTTTAAAAGTATTTGAGCTTGATGACTATTTTGTAGCTATGATCTTGACGATATATGCATGCCAAATTTCGTCCTAATTTCTATACAACTCGTTAGAGTCGTAGACTTGATCGTCCGAAACCTCACCAAAAATCTTATTAAGTTTCTTAAGCCAATTAGGAATTCTATGAATTGAGTTGCAAGGATTCAAATTTGAATCACCATAGGCATTTGAGCAATTCTGGTCTGCGTCCAGAGCGGAACTTATTGCATCAGCAGAAGTATTTTCACGAATTTTATAGGTTACTTGTCGACAGCGGCCATCAGAATCACAAACTTCGGCGCGAACATATTTAGGTTTCCCCATCTTAGCCGTTCCGCCGCCGCTTCCACCAATTCCAGTGTGTACGATACCCAAGCTCGGGAGTGCTACGAAGATGATGCAAATGGCCCAGAGATTCATACGGACTCCTGCTGTGAGTTTGGTAATAGAGTGTCAGTTGTCGTAAAAGTAAAAACTTTTTTGTTGCCTAGGTTTTGAGGATTGCGAGCAATGTCCATTTTCTTTGCGAAGGCTTCTGTGTCGATTTCCAACCACATTCTGTAAGCAGTTTCAGAAAGGCCTTCCGCGATAAAAGACATAAACTGATGATTATGTTCATAAGCCATTACAGGCTTTGAATAGTTTTTTGCCGTTAGCAAACCTAAAGACAAAATACATTCTGGAGTTAAGTGGATCTGCAACTGTCCTAAACTAAAATGACCAGGGCGTGACTGTTGTAGAATTTTTTTGTGAGTCATTTCATCGGCAAGACTTAAGCCGTAATCTCCAAAACGTTTTAGAAGTTCTTCACGTGAAACGCTGCCTGAAGAGCAAAGAACATAAATTTCACCAAATACAGGATTTGTTTGAAGCTCTAAAGCATAGCTTGGAAAATAAGTTAGATTGTTTTCAATTCTTTGATCTAAATATTGAGTAAGATAAGTGCGGATGATTTCAGGACAGAGACTCAGAATTTCATCTTCTGTTTGCCCTTGAGTTAGATAGCGATAGATTTTAAAAACTGTAGCTGGAGTCGGCTTATTTTCAAGATTGATGATTCGACTCAAGGTCTTTTGGTGAATTCCTGTTTTTTCAGATATGAGGCGACTTCTTTTTCTTTCGTCTTTTGATTGCTTCAGATATGCAGATAAATCAGCAGCAACTTGATTTACGACTAAATCAACATTGTTGATTCGTGGCGGAGTTCGATCCGTACGACTGTTGGGAGAATTCTCTGTTTGAAGCATAATTGTTGCGACTATAAAAACAATTAAACGAAAAAGCTATTAGAAATAGCATGATAAACCAAATGAACTTAATACAAAAAAAGGGCCCTGATTAGGACCCTTTTTGACTCATCAATTAAATGAATAATTAATTAGTTTCCGCCCTTATAAATGTCGTCTTGAACAGGAGCTTTAAAGCCTCTGCCAGTGAAATGTGCATTTAGTTTTTTCAACCAAGTTGGAACGCCATAAACTTTAGCACAAGGACCGTATCCAGAATCACCAACCGGACATTGCTCAACGTATTGAGTTGGAGCGTTAGGAGTGCGAACTTTGTAAGTAACCATTTCGCAACGGTTGCCAGATTCGCCCTGGTTACAAACTTCTACAGTTACGTATTCTGCTGACGCGTTGATAGATACTGCAGCTACGATAGCAAAGATAATTCTTTTCATTTTACTCTCCTTAGAGTTTTTGTTTTTTGAACATGTTCACCTGATTGCGAACATGTTTTAATAAATTGATTAAGCGTCTTATCCTGTATTTTACTGAGTGTTTCAAATTCTAAGTGGTGAAGTTTTAATAATTCGGGACATGTCTAATTTTTCGAAATTCATTTCAAGACATCTAGCCGGATGTCTTAGATGTCATGCACAAGATTGTCAGTACACAACGAGCTGTGAAGAAAGATCTTGTTAAGTAATCTAAATGTTTTGTGACCGGCATCCGAATTGCACAGAAAACATCGATAGCAATGCAAATGCGGCCACCTCCTTTAATTCTTAATGACGTGGAAAATTAACTTATCAAAGGGGTATTTTTATGAATTTATTAAAAGGTTTACGTGCATCAATATTTGTTTCCGCGCTGTCATTAGTATCACTCAGTCATGCTGGAGTGGGAGAAAATTGTCCCGATCCAAGAATGACTTATACTCCTAAAAGTGATGTACAATTTATCGATTACTTTCAGCCACATCACACGATGGCAATTGAAATGGCGAATGAGCTTTTGGAACGTGGCGAGAGCGCTGAACTTCGCATGATGGCTCAAAAAATGATTCGTTCACAGACTGCAGAAATCCAAATAATGAGAAATGCGCGAAAAGCATTAACGGGTAGGTCTGCTAGTCCTCATTTGATGGATCAACATATGATGGCAGATATGAAGCACATGAAAACTCTTTCCGGAAAACAGCTCGATACGCATTTTATAGATCATATGATTCCGCATCATGCATCTGCATTGCCAACAGCACATCAGTCACTACGATATCTCAAGCGTGCCGCTATAAAAGATATGGCTAACATGATCGTGATGGAGCAGGCCAAGGAAATTGGCGAATTACAGAAAATGCGGGAGTAATTAACTGAGATCATTTCAAATAAGACAGTAACCAGGCCAATGGAAATAGAACTATTTGATGAATCATGTAGAAAACAAGTGACCTTTTGCCTAAAAAACTTAGGAACTTGTTTTCTATCTTGGTTACTTGAGTCGGAAGCATTTGAAGCAACTGCCCAACTAAAATTCCAATTAGTGCAACTCCTACCCAAGGAAGTAGTGGTGCAAAGTCAAACGTGTTAGGCTTTACAGGCGACAACCCAATTATGATCCAAGGCTTTTTGATAAACCAAATATTTCGATAGAAAACTGGAATCAAAATAAATACTAGACCTAGAGTGCCTGCAAGCTTTGGTTTTTTCGTAAACATAGGGCTTAAGAAGCTAATAATAAATATGAGATGCAAGATTCCAAAAAAGACCCAATTTTTATTGAATGCAAAAAAGGTGAGAGCAGATATTAGAATAGAACAGAAGCCAATTTTTAAAAGCCGCTTAGAGTGTCCAGAATTTGAGTTTTTATAACGAGATAAATATAAACTAATTCCGACGGTACCTGTGAAAAGTGTCATGATAACAGATCTGAAAGAAGTCCAGATGATATCTACGTCCATGTTGATATTTATAATTTTGAAATAATCCAGATCAAAAGAAAAATGATAAACAGCCATTAGAATAAGAGCAAAGCCGCGAATGGAATCGACCAGAGGCAATCTTTCAGTGTCTATTTGCATTCCAATTAATTTCCTTAAAGCGTGATATATTTTAAGCAAGTCTAGAGAGCGAAGGCGTTGCTCCGCATGAAACTAAAGATAAACATGTAGCATAAGCCAGGCGAAGTCCGTTGCATCGACGGCTCGTGGTTTTTCTTTTCCGACAAAGGCAGTCGTTTCTAAATGTGGATATGGCAACCACTGAAGTCCCAACCCATAACTATCAAATTGCGAATTTCTGTTGGACTCATTTAAGAAGCTTCGATCAAATTGTAAGAATGGAACAAATCCCTTCATAGCTTCGTATCCTAAGCGGTGAAAAGTCGCGTAGCCCTTTTCGGTCGTTGAAATAGATTTAATTCGTTTATGTTGAAAAAATATTTCTGAATCAATAAAAAGGTTTTTAGTAAGCGACCAAATCCAATAAGGTCCGAGAACATATTTATCGAAATCAGGTCGGCCACCAGCAAAACCGCTTATTCCAACTTTTGAATCTTCACCAATAAAAAAAGATTGATTGATGGCGACACCCTTATCTTTATTGATTCCTTTTTCTTGCGGAGAATTATCAATCCAGGTGGCAATGGTGGAAGCTCTTTCTGTCGAGTAAGCTAATTCGAAATTATAACTTTCAGAACCTTGATCCCAACTGAGTCCTCTTCGAGTAGCAGTAATGTGATCAGGACCATTGAGGCCGAAAGAAAACATAAATTTCCCACCTCTTAGAGAAAGATTTTCCGTTAGCCGGTACATAACATAGTGACGACGAGAGAAAAATTCATTCAAGTCCGTCGATTCTCGTGGATTTTCAGACCGGTATCCTAAAGTTACGATAGCGGCAAACTGTTCTGTGTCGATTCCGGTTTCCAGATCTGCTTGCATGGGAATATGTCGGGCCTTTTCAACAGTGGAAGAGTTTCGGTATGTTTGAACACTTCTTAAGAAAACATTAGCGCGAAACCAAGGAGGCGTTTTGGTTTCATCTTCATTGTCTGTAAAAAATAGACCTGCTGTTTTAGGAGTTCCCCAGGTGCTCATGAGTTCTGCTGAAAGCGATCTTCCGTAAGGAGTTAAGACTCCTCCGCCTGAAGGAGAGACGTGACAGGCCACGCAAGTGAAGTATCCATGACGAACGTTTTCAGGGAAACTCCAACTTAACATTGGAGCTAGAAAAACTAGTATATAAGTTAGAAAGTTCATATTTCCCTGAATGTCGTAAAGGTTTCCAAAATACTTCACGGAGCTGAATTAATTAATTGCACTACTGAACTATAATTTTACCTACAGATCCCTTGTTCCCGCCGTGGTATC
>JANPPO010000022.1:0-5788 GCA_031428555.1 Bdellovibrionales bacterium
CAGCATCCATTAAAGGGTGCTGACATGTTGCGGGAAATTAAAGCCATTCCCCAAGACGTACTTTTAATTATAGCAGAGCATCACGAAAATGCAGTTGCGTCCGGCTTTCCTAAAAAAATGCGAGATGTTAAGATCAGTCCACTTGCAAGAATTGTCAGCGTAGCAAATTGTTTTGCTAATTTGCTGTTCGGAAGCACTGAGGGATCCAAGTCATATAGTCCAGATGAAGCAGTTCTTTACATTGAAGAAGTGCAGGGCCAGCCTTTTAATAAACAAGTATTTTCTTCCTTAAAAAACATTATCAATAAAAAACATTTAGCTGATAAATCCTAAGCTTTGAATTTTCGAAAGCGTTAAATCTCTTTTGTTCAAAAAATCTTATTCACGAAGCTTAAGCTGTCTACTTAATTGGCGGCTGGTGACACAATAACATGCGAAATTCCATTTAAGTCCGTCAGAGCGAATTATGCTGCTTTACAGCTGGCTTAAAAATTGAAGTATATCTAGGCAAGAGACGGTGAAATGAGTATCAATTTGAGACACGTTTCATCGAAAATTTGTTTAAGGAAGTAATTATGAAATACCTTTTAATGGTTTTGTTTTTTGGAAACTTCGTTATGGCGAATGACTTGCTCGTTGCAAAAGCTAAGCAGGAGCAGACAAAGGTAACGGCTGATGAAATTAACTTTCAGGAATGGGAGTCGGAATTCGACAATTCCATGCAGAAAGCTAAGGTTCGAGTCAGAAAATGCGAATCTAAATCTCGGAATTGCCAATTTGAGAAGTTCCAAGCTTTAGATCCTGCCTTTGACATGGTTCACTAGGGTTTTTCACTTCACAACTTGAGTGGCCTATGGCTTCATAGTGCCATGAAAGCATACTCACTTCGAGAGCTCCAAAAACATGTTCAAGAGCTCCAATCACTTGTCGGGGCCCAACTTCAAGACATCGAAACTCACCCGAAGGGTATGGCACTTTCTCTTTACAAGCGCGGTCAGATTTGGTGGATACTTGATCTGACTCAACAAACTCCTATCAGTCTTATTTTCTATGAGCATACGCCTTGGGGGCGAAAGCAGACTCCTAAGCCAGCGGCGCTTTTTCTTAATTCTCACGCAAAAAATTTATTTCTTTCAAAAATTGAACTTCGAAAAGATGCAGGTCGAATAATCGAAGTCGAGTGGGTGAGTTCGCAAAAAATTTGTCAGATGGAAATACATTTGGTTCCGAAGGCTGTGAACGTCATAGTGCGGACAGAGGACAAATCAATTGCATGGGAAAAGCCGAAAGAACTAGGACTTCCGCCACAAATTGAAAATGAATTAGATCGAGATTTAAGTGATATAAAGGCCCAATGGCTTGACGAAAACAGTGCCCGGGTGATGGCACCGCAAACCCAAATGACACCCGAGACTTGGGAAAAGCAAAAATTAAAAGATATTCTTAAAAAACGAAAAGCCCTAGAAGAACTGCAAAAACAAATTGCGCTTGATCTGCCTGGGCAGTGGCAAACTTTAGGCGAACTATTAAAGTCCTTCGAGCTTTCTGAACTTGGCTCTGAATGGAAAGAGTTTTTGACTAAAGGAATTGGTCGCTACGATCAGATGGAGCAAGCTTTTGCTAAAGCTAAGCAACTGCAGGGCAAAAAAGAAGGCACGCTGAAGCGACTTGAAGTTTTAGAAAAAGAAATCAAAGCGCTTGAAAACTCAAGTGGCCCGCCGCTTATAAAGCCAAAGAATAAATCAAGTGAAATGCTGAAATCTGCTGGGGCCGAGGGCCGAATCAAAAGATTTGGTGATTTGACAGCATCCAGAGGTAAGAGTGCCGCTGATAATATGGCACTTTTGCGCAAAGCTAAAGCCTGGGACATGTGGGTCCATCTCCGAGATTACCCAAGCACTCACGCAATAGTTTCTTTAGATAAGAATCAAAAAATAAATGACACCGTACTGCGAGAAGTCGCTCTCTGGGTTGCGACTGAAACTAAAGCCAGTCAAAAGCTACCAGCGGGTTCAAAGCTTGACGTGGTTGTGACGGAGTGTCGATATGTTCGTCCAATCAAAGGTGATAAGTTAGGCCGAGTTAACTATCAAAATGAACGAGTTTTGACAGTCGTCATCCCTTGACTCTGGGGCAATCAGAATTACGATTTAACATCATCAAACTTATCCACTAAGGAGTTCGTAAAACCATGGTTGAAGTGAAAGACCTTTGTAAGAATTATGGTCCGGTGTCTGCCATTGATCACGTGAGCTTTAAATTAAAAAAGGGCGATGTGGTTGGATTTCTAGGACCAAACGGTGCCGGCAAATCAACAACGATGAAAATCATTACTGGATTTATGGCTCCAACTTCTGGTGTAGCCAAAATTGATGGCTTTGATGTTTTTGAATATCCAGTTGAAGTTAAAAAAAGAATTGGATACTTGCCTGAGACACCTCCGGTTTATACAGACATGTTTGTTAGGGATTATTTGGAGTATGTTGCGCAACTTAAAAAAGTTGATAATTCAAAATTAAAATCCTTAGTTGATTCGGCGATTGAAAAAACCCATCTTCAATCTGTGGCTAATCGTCTTATTGGAGTTCTATCAAAGGGATTTCGCCAAAGGGTTGGAATTGCACAAGCGCTTGTCAGTCATCCTGAAGTTTTAATCTTGGATGAACCAACGGTTGGGCTTGATCCAAAACAAGTTGCTGAAATTAGAGATCTCATCAAAAAGCTTCGTGGTGAACATACAATTATTTTATCGACCCACATCTTATCGGAAGTTCAGGCGGTATGTGATCGCGCGATCATTATTAATAAGGGTCGCATCGTAGCTGAAGATTCTATTGCGAACTTAGGCCAGTTAGAAAAAGGCTCAGCCTCTTTGAGAATACGGATTAGAAATGAAATAGATCTTAATTCAATCTTAGCAGGCGTTCAAGGTGTACATGGAATTGAAGGTCAGGGACTTAATTGGGAAATTAAATTTAATGGTGACGATCAAGTGCATGATGAAATTCTTTATAAGCTTGTTCAGTCGAAAGTTGGCTTAATCGAATTTTTACCCAAGAAGATGGATTTAGAAGATGTTTTCTTAAAGCTCACATATGGACAGGAGGCTCAAACATGAATTCAACTTTTGTAATTGCTCGGAAGGAATTGAAAGGTTTTTTTCTAACTCCAACTTTTTATCTGATCGCTGGAATTATTTCGATCATCTTAAGTCTTTTGTTCCCCGCGCATTTATCAATGTTCATTAATGCTTCGCAAATGGCTGCACAGCAAATGGGCGGGGCCGGACAACAGGGTAATATTCATTATGGACTTTATTTAAGACACTTAAGTTATATCAATTTGCTTCTTATTTTTGTGGTTCCTGCTTTTACGATGAAATTATTTGCTGAAGAAAAAAAGCTAAGAACATTTGATCTGCTTTTAACTTCGCCGGTTACTTCGTGGCAAATCGTTATTGGAAAGTTTTTATCAGTTGCTGGGGCAATTGGCGCGATTATGTTTATTGCGCTTTTGTACCCATTGGTGACTTTGATGTTCGTTGATAAAATTCACTGGCCATCACTAGTTTTGGCTTTTAGTGGAATTTATGTTTTAAGCTTAATCTATGTATCGATGAATTTGTTTTGCTCTTCGTTAACTGAAAGCGTTTTGATCTCGTTTATTCTTTCAGTTATTTTAAATGTTTCAATCTGGTTTGTCGGTATCGGCGTGGAAGTAGTCGATAGTCAGTGGGCTCGGCAAGTTTTCGAACACATTTCTTTAGCTAATCAATTATCAGGATTAGTCGAAGGAACATTAAGAGTTCAAACTTTGGCTTTCTTTGTTTCGACCGTGGCCCTTTTCTTATTTTTGGCAGAACGAGTCGTTGAATCACACCGTTGGAGAGCATCATGAGTAAATTAGGAAAAGTATCATTTGCTTTAGCAGCTGTTGCGATCTTGGCTTTTGCGCTTGTCAGATTTCTTTTAGGCGGTTGGATGCCCTTTTACTGGGTCCTACTAGGATTCTTTGCGCTTTTCTTAGTTGTTGGTTTTACTCTTGATAGAAAATTCTTTAAAGAGATTCTAACTATGAAGACCACAAAGCATGGAATGAATATGGGTGTTTTGGTTATTTTGGTTTTGGCGCTTATCATAGTCGTGAATTACATAGCGATCAAAAGAAATAAGACTTGGGACTTTTCCCAAGCTCAGACAAATACTTTAAGCGATCAGTCTTTAAAAATCGTTCAGGGTTTAAAGTCCGAGTTGAAAGTTCTATTCTTTTACAAAGATGGTACTCAGGGTGCGGACGAAAATCGTAAAGCCTTCAGAGAACTTTTAAAAAAGTATCAAGATAAATCAAACTGGGTTCGCCTCGAGTTCTTCGAGGTAAACCAACATCCGAAATTAGCAGAAGACTACGGGGTTACCAAAGGTGGGGGCCTTGCTTTCGTTGAATATGAGGGAAGAAAAAATCGTCTTGAGAGAGTAGACGAACAAGAAGTGACTCAAGCTATTATTAAAGTAACTCGGGCACAGTCAAAGGTTGCGTACTTCGTAACAGGGCATGGTGAAGCTGATATCGAGGACAATGTCGAAGGTTCTGGCATGAATGCCATGAAACTGCTGGTTGAAAATAACAGCTTTACTGTAAAGAATTGGAATCTACCTTCGGCACCTCAAGCGCCGGCGGACGCGGATGCGGTTATGATTATTGGTCCAACTCAAAAGTTTGCAGATTACGAAATTAAAGCTTTAGAAGCGTATTTGCAAAAAGGCGGAAATTTACTTCTGGCGCTTGAGACTGGTAAAGCTGGCGGTCTAGAGGGCCTTTTGCAAAAGGCTGGAATACGACCTGATAATAGCTATATAAAATCAAGTTTTATGGGTATGGGATTTATTGATGGGCCGACGCTGGGAAATACCTTTTCGGCAAACAGTACGATTACAAAAGTTTTTACCAGCCAACGCGATGTCATCAAAATGAATTGGCCAATGGGATTCAAAACCGAAAATGTTCCTGCAGCTATCAAAGTCGAGCCAATTGTTAAAACTGATCAAAATTCTTCTGCGTTTACTTCGCCAAAGGTTGATTTAGGAACTCATCCGAGTGGCCCATTTGATCTAGCTTTAGAAGTGAATGGTCGCTGGCCCGGTGGCGAAAAAGATTTCCAAATGCTTGTGTATGGAGACGCAGACTTTTTAAGTAACCAGCTTCTTTATCAAAGTTTAAACAGGGATATCGCTTTAAATTCGGTTTCTCAGTTAACGAAAGAAGAAAATTTAATCAGTATTGCGCCACGAGAAGTGCAGAAGACCGAATTACAGTTAACAACTGCTAAAATGGGCGGATTTTATATTTCAATGATCCTGATTCCATTTAGTCTGTTCTTAGCGGCAGTCTTGTTCTTCTTCCGTAGAAGGAGAGCTTAACCTATGAAGAATAAGAATATTATTCTTTTAGGTGGAACGGTCGCCGTACTAGCGCTTTATGCTTATTTCGGTGAATATAAGCGCGAAATAAACGAAGAAAAGAAAAAAGATACAGAAAGTAAAATTGTTTCCCTAGCTAAAGATCAGATTCAAAAAATAGAACTTAGAAAAGGTGAAGGCGTATCAATTGTTTTAGAAAGAACTGTCGATGGTTGGAATATAATAAGTCCTATCAGTGACCAGGCAGATAACGAAATTGTCGACGGATTCTTAGAACAAATCACGGGTGAAAAGATTGTTGATCAAATTGAACCAAAAACGACAGATCTATCTGAATATGGTTTAAAGCCTTCGTTAGGCTTTGTGATTTT
>JANPPO010000023.1:0-5318 GCA_031428555.1 Bdellovibrionales bacterium
GAAAGAATACTCATTCCGGACCCGTGAAGAAAATAAAAAAAAACTGGGCCAGGAAGTATTCGATCTTGTCATAATCGGTGGTGGTATCAATGGCGCGGGAATCGCCCGTGATGCTGTTTCCAGAGGAATGAAAGTTGCCGTTATTGAGGCAAAAGATTTTGCGTCAGGTACTTCCTCTAAATCTTCAAAATTAATTCACGGTGGGCTTAGATACTTAGAAAATTACGACTTCAAACTTGTGTTTGAAGCTCTCAATGAAAGAACAAAGCTTTTCGAAATCGCACCACACTTAGTTCATCAGCTCCGTTTTATGATTCCTCTTTATGAATCTTCACGAGTTGGAATGTTCAAAATGGGTTTAGGAATGTGGGCCTATGATGCTTTGGCACTTTTTCAAGCGCCTGAATTTCACGAGCGTCTAAATTCTGGTGAATCACTTGGCAGGATGCCCATCTTAAAACAAGAAGGCCTAAAAGGTTCTTACGTTTATTCAGATGCGTACACCGACGACGACAGACTTGTTCACGAAACTTTTAGAGCCGCAAATGAAGGCGGAGCAGTTTGTGTAAATTATTTTAAAGCCGCAGAAATTCAGTGGGATGAAAAAGGTCAGTTCCAAAGTCTTCAGGGAATTGATCAAAAGACCAATGAAAAAATTTGGATCAAAGGTCACCACCTCATTAGCTCTGTCGGACCATGGACGGATGAATTAGGAACAGATTTATTTAAAAAATGGGAACGTGTTTTAAGGCCTACAAAAGGAATTCATTTAACTTTTTTAAAAGAACGGCTGCCTTTATCTAGTGCAGTTGTTATGGCTGCAGAAAAAAGTGACCGAATTGTTTTTGGCATTCCTCGTCACGAAATGGTGATCGTAGGGACAACAGATACTGACTACAAAGGTTCGCCAACTGATGTCACGGCAGATCCAGAAGATGTTCGCTATTTACTCTCAATTATTAATTCTTACTTTCCAGGAGCGAAAATTCAGAAAGAAGATATTGTTTCAAGTTACGCCGGCGTCAGGCCTTTAGTCCGTGATGATTCTTCAACAGAAGGAAAAACCAGCCGCGAACACTCTATCTGGAGTGATCCTCGTGGAATTACTTTTGTCGCAGGAGGAAAATATACGACCTATCGCCTCATGTCGCAGCAGGTTGTGGAAAAGGCTCTCAGCTTTTTTGAATTTGGTGACCGAGTTCGGTTCGACAAACCTGCAACATATCAACCACTTAACGAATATGTCGAGCCCGAGCGTTATCGACAAATGTTTTACCAAATTGAATCACTCGCAACTTATTTCAATCGAAGCGTAGAAGACATTACTTTGTTAGTTGAAAGATACGGCGCAGAAGCGATCGAAATATTGAAGCGCGGACAAGGATTAGAAACTATTTGGGAGGTTGAAGCGCTGCACGCAATTCACTTCACAATGTGTCTTCATTTAACTGATTTTATGACTCGACGAGTTCCACTTTTCTTATCTGATAGAAATCACGGGGAAAATTTTCTCCAGGCCATTTCTCTCGTTTTTCAGCGCGAACTGGGCTGGAATAATAGCCAGTTACAGCATGAGATTCAGCTCTACCAAGAGCACATAAAAAGAGAACTTAATTGGAAATAGTTTTCAAGTTTGACACGTGGAAGGTTAGACTCCTAGACTCATGAGGTATATTCAACCCAAACAATGGGAATCACATGGGAATTTTGGATCGAGTAACGGATTATTTTTCGAACGACATTGCGATTGATTTAGGAACTGCCAACACACTTGTTTATGTTAAAGGACGCGGAATTATTCTTGATGAACCTTCCGTCGTGGCAGTCCAAAAGAACTATCGTGGGCTACAAAACAGAGTTTTAGCAGTCGGTAAAGAAGCTAAAGAGATGCTTGGAAGAACTCCAGGCAGTATCGTGGCAATTCGACCGATCAAAGACGGCGTTATCGCTGACTTTGAGGTAACTCAATCAATGCTCCGTTATTTCATCACTAAATCCATGGGCGAGAAAAAAAGTTTCATGCGTCCGCGTATCATAATTTGCGTTCCATACGGAATTACTCAAGTTGAAAAGCGCGCGGTAAAAGAAGCAGCTCAATCTGCGGGTGCTCGTGAAGTTTATTTAATTGAAGAACCAATGGCAGCTGCAATTGGTGCTGGCCTTCCTATCACCGAACCAAGCGGCAACATGGTTGTCGACATGGGTGGTGGAACAACGGGTGTTGCGGTTATCTCATTGGGCGGTATCGTTTACTGCAAATCGATTAAAGTTGCAGGCGATAAGTTAGATGAAGCAATTGTGAATTACGTTCGCCGCCAATTTAATCTTTTAATTGGTGAAAGAACTGCGGAAAATATCAAAATTCAAATCGGAAATGCTTATCCATTTGAAGAAGAAAAAACGATGGAAATCAAAGGTCGAGATTTAGTTGCAGGTGCGCCTAAAACAATCGAGATCACAAGCTCTCAAGTAAATGATTCTTTAATGGATCCACTTTCTGAAATTGTCGACGCTGTCAAAACAGCACTAGAAAAAACTCCACCAGAACTTGCTTCTGATATCGTTGATAACGGTATCGTATTAACAGGCGGCGGAGCTTTACTTCATAACTTAGATGTTTTGTTGCGTGAAAGAACTGGTCTTCCAGTTTCAATTGCGGAAGATCCTTTAAGTTGCGTCGTAATGGGATCTGGTAAAGTTCTAGATAACTTGGAACTTTTAAAGCAGTTAACAATCGAATAGGACAAGGATTAGTCCGATTCGAAACGTGCTAAACCGAAAGTCAAAGTAGTAGGGAATGAAAGAAGATCAGCTTAAGCATATTCTTCTCTTTTTTTTCTTTGTTACACTCAATGAGCAACGCTCAAAAGAACTAGCAAGGGATGCGTGGTTCTGGTGTTTAGATAAAAAAAAGAAAAGTCCGGATTTAGAACCTAGCCACATAGTTCTCCTTTCTTTAGAAAGCTGCTGGAAAGATTTGCAGAGTGAGCCGCGCGCGGGTGTCTCGTCTTTTTCAGCGGATTCGGGCTGGTTGTTGCCGCATGGTCTGCAATTAGAACCGTGGAAAGAATTTCAGAAGTCAGCATCAAGCGAAGAACTTTTTATTACCGTTGTATCCCAAATTTTGAAATTTCCAGAGCAGACAATAACCAAAGTTTTAGGCCTCAGCTCTGGAACGATTCGTTATCGTTTAGCAAAGACAGCAAGAAAAATTGGTACTTCGGTTAGTGAGCATCATGGTGGGCGTGTATGAAAAAGCGCGAACTCTCTGATTTTATGACTCAAGAATTATTATACGACTACGTTAAAGACCTTTTGGATGAAGAGCGCAAAAAGTCTGTCGAAGAAGTCATTAAAAAATCTGATGAAGTTAAAGTCGATTTAAAAACAATCGAAAGTGGAATCCAATATCTAGAGTCTTTATCGAAAACTTTTGTTTCAACGTCATTAGTTCAAAATATTAATCGTAGAGAAACCTACTTCGGCCAAATTCAAAAACTTATGAGTTATGAAAACTGGCCACCATTTGTAAAGTGGACACTGGAAGCAGTTCTCGTAATTTCAGTTGTTATCACAGTTTCTTTAATTGTTCCGTGGGCACAGTTCAAAGATTTCGTCATGCAAAGTAAAAATTCAGAGCTGATTTTAGCAGAGCTACCAAAGTCAGATAAAAAATCATTAACCGAATCCCTTGGCACGAGTGAGCCAGTTGGTAGTGCAGCATTCGCTGATGAAACTGGAACTGATCAGGATGTAAAGCCGATCACTGCTCAAGAAGTAGAGTCCCAAGTACCAGAGCAAATTCCGGTCGAGCCACCAAAAAAAGTTGCTGCGACGAAACCTCCGCCAAAAGTTGAAGAGCCTAAAAAAGTAGGGTTTGTATATCGTGGAACTCTTGTAATCGTAAATGTGGAAGTAGGAACAACGAAGTTAAAAGATACCATCGTTGAGCTAGGTGGAAGAAAAGCTGGTGAAGTTGAATTAGGCTGGCGCCGTAATGAGGGCGATTATTATTTCCACTTTACAATTCCTGAATCAAAGTTGGCAGACTTAGAAGAGTATTTTAAAACATTGGGAACTATTAAGTTAAGTCGAGATCCTCATCCACGAGTTATGCCTGACGGTATCGTTCGTATGATTATTACGACGGAAGAACCCAAGTGACCGCCTACTACAGAAGGAAATCTAAGCGCTCTCTTAGGACGATCCTGATTATCTGGTTTCTTCTGTTTTCGATTTTACCATTAGCATTTGTAACAGGTTATTCGATTGTTAAATTTGAAAAGGCTATTGATCGTGAAATGTTACTTCGCCTATCGGGAAGTGCGAATGAAGTAGATCTTATTTTTAGAGATTATATTAATGTCTTAAGGCAACGCCGAGACAAATATATCAGTGAGCCATATCTAAGATACCACCTTTCTTTTGGCGATAATGATTCCCTAAAAGAACTTGGTGCATCTTGGGTTAAGCAAGATCCGGCTACTACACTTTCGTTTTTTGATCGCCAAGGAAGATTAGTCGCATCCGTCCACGAAGATGAGCGTACTCAATCAAGACAAAAAACCTCTCCTGGAAATATTATTTATCTAGCAGATCGGTATCTAAAACATTTTGAAACATCACCAGAGCTAACTGTTATTGATACGACTGACCCTAAAAAAGTTTCGCTCATTTTGATTTCGCGAATTTCAAATCAAAAAAGAAGAGTTGTCGGCTATTTTGAACAAATTATTGATTTAGGGCCAGAATTTCTTCGCCGATTAAAAGATCGAATGAAGCTTGAACTGATGTTTGTGAAAGATAGCGGGCAAGTTGTGCTAGCTACCCAAAACAAGCTCCTCACTTTAGACAGAGAATTTTTGCGAAATACGATTACTAAAAATTCAGATTTATTTTTGGATATTACGATCAAAGAAGAACCTTATGGATTATTCTTCTATCCGCTCGAGTGGGGTGAAAGCAAAATTTGGGTTTCATTGGGCGCATCTAAAAGTGATGCCAAGGCAGTATTAAGAAACGTAAACGTTGCTTTCATCACTGTAATCGGAACGGTTATTATCTTTCTTATTTTTATCAGTTTCATTATCTCAAGCTGGATTCTAAAACCCCTTAATGAACTAGTCGAAGCCTTACAGTCTTTTGAATCCCAAGAACAGGCGATTACAATTCCAGTTAAAAACGATACAGAAATTGGGTTGCTGACTGAAAGCTTTAATCAAATGTTCAAAAAGATTTGGCAAGCTCGGGCAGATTTGAAAAGAAAAGTCTTCGAGTTACAAAGCACGAATAAGGAATTGAAAGATACTCAAACACGA
>JANPPO010000024.1:0-10030 GCA_031428555.1 Bdellovibrionales bacterium
CCAACGAATCACTTGGATTTAGAAAGCATTTTGTGGCTTGAAGAATGGCTGCAAAATTATAAAGGTGCTTTGATGATGACAAGCCATGATCGCGAGTTCATGAACCGCATCGTGAATAAGATTGTCGAAGTCGCACATCAAACGATTACAAGTTACACTGGCAACTACGACTACTATGAGCGCGAAAAAAAGATCCGCATGACTCAGCTGGAAGCGGCCGCAAAACGCCAGGAAGATATGCTAGCTAAGGAAGAAGAATTTATTGCTCGCTTTGCTGCGCGCGCTTCCCACGCAGCCCAAGTTCAATCAAGAGTAAAGAAGATTGAAAAAATCGATCGCATCGAAGTCTTGAAAGAAGATGAAGCTGCGCAATTCGAATGGTCAAATCCCCCGCGTGGTGGTGATGAAGTTGTAAAGTTTGAAAACTTAGGGAAAATCTACCAACGGGAAAACGGGAACGAGAAATTGGTGTTCAAAGGCGCTTCTGGGTTAGTGAAACGTCTAGACCGCGTTGCAGTTGTGGGCGTCAATGGTGCCGGTAAATCCACTTTACTTAAAATTATTTGCGGTCAAACAGGCGCGTCCGAAGGGTCTTGTTCTTTAGGACCCAGTATTCAAATGGGTTACTTCAGTCAGAACTCGATGGATTTATTAAATCCTGAAAGTACAGTTATGGAAGAAGTGTTTGCGACGATTCCTAATTCAACGATTGGCTATGTTCGAAACCTCTTAGGCTGCCTCAAGTTTTCGGGTGACCAAGTTGATAAGAAAATCAAAATTTTGTCGGGCGGTGAAAAATCAAGAGTCGTCTTAGCGACAATTTTAGCTAAGCCATTAAACTTTCTGGTATTAGACGAGCCTACGAATCACTTAGACATCGGAACTCGTGCGATGCTTTTAGAAGCAATTAAAAAATTCGAAGGTACGATTATGATCGTAAGCCATGATCGTCACTTCTTACATCAGATCACGACAAAAGTGTTCGAACTTGATCAAAGTAAACTTGTGGTGACCGAAGGTTCACTTGATTACTACTTAGAGAAACGTAAAAAACTACTTCACGCCCACCAGTAGTCGCAATACCAGCGAAATTAACCAAAATTTTCAATTAAAGTCTTGCTATTGTATATACATGTATATACAATAGTTTTATGTTACTCTATGAACTAACTGATGCTTTTGAACAAGCTAAGCTGAAATATGCTGTTGTCGGCGGGTATGCCTTAGCCTTGCATGGCCTCGTCAGAGCCACGGTTGATGTTGATTTCGTTTTAAGCTTAAAAATTCAAGACTTCCAAATTGCCGAAAAAACCTTAAATAGGCTGGGCCTTCAATCTAGGCTCCCTTTGCGCGCAGAAGACATCATTAAAATGAGACAAGAGTATATCGCTAACCGCAATCTTCTAGCGTGGTCCTTTGTTGATTTTAAAAGTCCTTCGAAGCAAGTGGATATTCTAATCACAAAAGACCTTAAGGATTTAAAAGTACAAAACATCAGCGTAGGCTCTAGAAAAATCAAAGTAGCTAGTTTAGAAGAACTTTTAAAAATGAAGATCGAGGCCGGCAGACCACAAGATCTTATCGATATTAAAAATATAAAAGAGAAGCTAAATGAAAAAAAATAGCTCGAAGAAGAAAATAAAGTCCCTTACAATTTCCCCCGAGGAAGCCGTACGATTCCTAGAAGATATTAGGGTAATGGCAAGTGATATCAACGAATCCACAATCGCGATCAGCTTAAGAGTACCCGCAAATGTTTTGCGATCCGTAAAAACAAAAGCAAAGAGCGAGGGCAAAAAATACCAGTCGCTTATTGTTGAATATATTAGAAAAGGCTTACGCTAATAATAACTAGCCCCGCGCTCGCAAACCATTCAGTTTCGCAAAATAAATTTGTGTCTAAAAGTTTGACCTTTTATTCGACATTCTCAAAATTTGAATTGGCATCGGAATAGTCGACGCTTTAGACATCGCCTACAAGATTATCAATTAGAGATCAAATTTGGGTGTAAAGTTATCTTATGAAGAACGTAATACTCAAAACATCACTCTTTATTAACTGTGTAAGTTTGGCTTTTGTGGCGAACTACTTCGCTCCGGTCAAAGACTTTTTCAAATCTCATAATGAGACTAAGCCTGTTGCAGCGGCTGTCCCGATAAAAAAAGCTGATGCTCCGATTAAGGTTAGTCTAAAAGAAGCTGTGTTGGCTCAAAGAACCGAGATGGAAACTTGTTACGATGATTATCTCAAGCGAGAACCCAAGCGCATGAATGGGTCAATAGCCGTTAAATGGGCCATCAATGAAGAGGGTCGTGTTCAATCCCCGACTATTGCTGATACTCAAATTGAAGATATGGAATTAATGGACTGCGTACTTGAACAAGTCAGCATGATGAACTTTGATCCTAAGAAATTTGAAAGCAACACCCAGTTTTCTTATCGTTTTCACTTTAAGGCGCGGTCGCCTGGGTCAATTAACTTTCAGTAGTTTTTTTGAGGTCGAAAAAGTCCATGCAGTACACATAAACTTTTTCTTCCGGCGAATTTTTAACAATTTCGAGATTTTGATCAAGGGAACTTAAAAGTAAGTCTTTAATTTTCATCGCATCTTTTTCAGACAAAGTGATGACAGCTGAATAATGAAAGTCTTGAGTGGTTTCTCTGTCGAAGGATTCGATGGCTTGGTTTCGCCAGTTAGTGTGATGCTTAATAATCTGGTGGGCATCTTTACCGATTCTCATCTGATTAATCCCTGGATGATATTCGCGGCCCTTTTCCTGAACAATACCTGTTCTAATTAAAAATTCGATAGCTCTTTGGAATCTGCTTGCTGAGATATTAAAGTAACTCATTATTTTTTCGCGGGTTCTTAAGTGGGGAATCGTCACTGCCATATGAAGTGCCGCAAAAACCCATGAGCTATAATAGATACTTCTATCCTCTTCAGATAAAGTATTTTGCGCGCCCAAACGTTTTGTTAAATCCAAGCGCTTTAAAAAAAGCTCTTCCATTTGTTTTTGAAAGTAATTTTCTAAGGTCTTTGTCCCCGCTCTATCTTTTTGCAGAAGCAAAAGCAGATAATGAGACTCATCATCTGTGTGATGCATAAACCGATTCAACGCTTCGACTTGTTCTAAGCTTAAATGTGCAGCCCCATGAAGTACGTGAGATAAGTAAGTTGGTTGAATGCTCATCGCTTCGGCCAATGCTCGCTTCCGACCACGAAGCTTCGATTGCGCTCTTAAAAAGGACTTATAATGAGTAAAATCAAAAATGGCTTTTTCCATAGGTTTCAATGGATTATCGCCACTTCTGAATTAAAACTAAAGTTTCTTTTGAAAAATTTATAACAATAATCTATAAATCATAACGCAACGCATTTATATTCTTATTCAAGAACACACACGCTGAATTTGCCAAGATGGTGGATTTGGAAGTCCGCTTAAATTTGGGCCAGATTTGATTGTTGGGTCATCTGTCTAATTGGCGATCCACCCGGATTTAAGTAGCGCGGCGACACACACCTTTAAAGATCTTTCTTCGACACACACACATGACACTGAAATTCCGCTTCAAGATGAGGCGGGATTTTCTCCTTTTATTTCTTGCTGACTTTATTTTTCTCTTTTTTTACCCACTCGGCCATTCTGTTTTCTAACAAAGTTAATGGCAAGGCTCCACCGCTCAAAACTTGATCGTGAAATTCTCTGATATCAAATTTATCTTGTAGCTCGGTTTTTGCTTTGGCTCTGAGTTCTAAAAACTTGAGCTGACCCACTTTGTAAGCAAGCGCCTGGCCGGGCCAAACAATATAGCGATCAATTTCAACTTCGCTTTCTAACTGTGATTTTGGCATATGATCCATAAAATATTTTAACGCTTGATCGCGAGTCCAGTCTTTTGAGTGAAGTCCCGTATCGACAACAAGTCTGACAGCTCTCCACATTTCATAAGTTAATTGACCGTATCTAGAATAAGGATCTTTATAAAAACCCATTTCAGTTCCTAAGGATTCGGCATAAAGTCCCCAACCTTCACCGAAAGCTGTATAGCCGCCGTATCTTCTAAACTCAGGCATTTCGCCAAGCTCTTGGGCAATTGCAATTTGCAAGTGATGCCCTGGAACTGCTTCGTGTAAGGTTAATGCTTCCATTCCCCACTTAGGCCGAACTTTTAAATCATGAGTATTGGCTTCAAAAAATCCAGCCCGCCCGACAGTCAAACTTCCCGACATGTAATAGGCAGTTGGCGCAGCAGGTGCTTTAAACGCTGGAATTTCACGAACGCCGTAAGTGAGTCTTGGTAATGTTTTAAATAATTTCGGCAGTTCGGCATCTGCTAATTTTGAAATTTCTCGGTATCCCCGAATAAGGTCTTCTGGCTTTTCATAATAGAATTTTGGATCAGTTAACAAAAATTGATTAAAGGCTTTTAGATCTTTTTTAAAACCTGTTTTGTTTTTGACCCCTTCCATCTCTTTCAAAATTCTAGAAACTTCGTTCAAGCCAAGTTGGTGAATCTCGTCAGCGGTCATTTTAGTTGTAGTTTGTTCTCGGATTTGGAGTTCGTACCATTCTTTTCCAAACGGAAGTGCTTGAATGGATGTCGTCTTTCTCGCTTGCGGAATATAAGTCTTAACTAAAAAGTCCTTCAAATCCTGCATCGAAGGTATGACTTTTTCTGAGATCACTTTCAATGCAGTAGCTTGAATTTCTTCGCGATCAGCCTGATTTAAGCTTTTCAGTTCAGAAAAAGGCTTATAGAGAACTGAATCTTTAGCATCTTTTTTGACTATAGTATCAAACTGTGCGGGAATGGTTTTTAAAACTACTTGCGGAGCCGTCACACCAGCTTTTAATCCTTCTTGAAGTAAAATCTTATTTTCTTCTACATGCCGTGGCACTTTCTTAAGCCGTTCCAGGATTCTTAAAACCTCTACTTTGTTGTTCTGTTGCATATTCAGAAGTGTATCAACGACATTTGTGTGAACTCCTCCCAGTTGATTTAACACTAAAAATTGGCCCGGAAGCTTTTTAGACAGAAGTGAAAGCTCGATATCTTCAGCAATGATATCGTAATTAACTTTGTTGAAAGTAGAAAGTCCCGAACGCTTAATGCCAGCAAAGGCCTTTTTCAAACAGTCGACTTTATTTTTTCTTGTTTCAATTGCAGATAGTGAAAGATCAGACCAGCGGTCACCGGCATTGTTCCCAGCATCGTAACCGATATCATAAGCCCATTCGGGTCGATCGTTCATAAAATCAGCCCAAGAGTTTTTCATAAAGGCTTCAATTTTTTTATCATTTGAAGCCTGTGCATTGATTTTATAATCGGGGCACTTAGCAAGACTTGCAGTTGCCATTGCGAAACTTAAGAACAAAACTTGCACGATCAATAACAAATTAAATCGAGACACTTAAACACCCCTTCAGCAGATTTTTGAGCGATGAACTGATTTCAAAGATTCTATTCAAGCGATGCCAGATGTCACTCTTTTATAAAAATCAGGGCGTTGCGCGAAAGCCTGATCCTCTCTGGTATTGGCTTTGATAGGAATCTCACGCAAAACTAATAGAAATTTGTTGATTCTGAGATGAATCATTTCTATGTTTCTTTAACGCTCTTCGGGGGGATCGAAATGAGGCTCATCTTTAAAATTTCGTTTGGAATTTTGTTTTTAACTCAAAGCACGTGGGCCCAATTAGCGCTTTTACCTGAACCTCTTCTTCGAGTTCCGGAACTTGAATCAAGCTTATCCCACCATCATGTCCATAATGTCCCTCAAACAGCTGATCAAACCCAAGAGCCTTTGGGCTACAGCGAAAAACAAGTGACACAATTAGCATTAGTTTTGGATTCTCAGTTTAAAAAAGCTTTAGCTCCACTTGATTTACAAGCGCCCGCTTGTGATGCTTACGAATTAGATGATTACGTGTTAGCTTTACAAGTCGCTGGAAACTTTTCAGAATGCGCAAGAATTGCAGCAAGCTGCCAAGGTAAAACTAAAACACCAAAGCCATTTATGATTGCAGCTCTTTGTGAAGCTTCAAGATTTCAGTACACGCAAGCCGATCAATTTTTTAATTTAGCAAGTCATATTTCTTGGAATAAATCTGCGGATTACTTAGAAGTTTTATTCCAAAGGGCATCTTACAGCTTGCTGGGACATCATGAAGATCAAGTAGATGGGATCTTAGCGCAAATTCCTAATTCTACGGCTGAAGAACAGAAAATGTGGAAAGCTCTTTTAAAAAGAATTGGCGAGATCGACACCGGTGACGTGAAACGCGATCAGATCGATCAATTTTTGGCCGCTCAAATTCTAACTGCTAACGAAAGGTTTAAAGGTTTACTGCTATCGCTGCAAATTCGAATTGCCATGCGGGACTTTCGTTATGCTGATGCTTTAAATTTATTATTTACAAAATCGACTGATATTAAAAACCCTCTTCATTGGTATTATCTTGCGTACAATACGCTTTATCACGGACTTGATCAGAACTTTGCCTGGTCTCGAAAAATCTATGATGTTTATAATCGCTATGCGAATCCATGGATGAGCTTTCCATTAGAGAGTAATACTTATAACTACTCAGAGATTTACGAAAACATTTGCAAAAATGTTCTGGTTCAGCCCCGAGAAGGTCAGGAATTTAATCAGATTAAAAGTGATCTAAGAACTGGCTCAATCACCGTTACCGAGGCCTTAAAAAGATTAGAATTACTCGCGCCGAGATTTAATAAAAAAGCAGACTACCTGACGACTTACGCAGGACTTGTTGGACTTCAAGGCCGCCAAAAAGACGCTTTCCAAATTTATTGGGAAGCCCATAAGCTTTGTCCTTACTATAACCGCGCCAATTGGGGCCTAGCCGTTCAAAAAAGATTTGCTCAATATGCAAGTCGTCCGGACTTTGCTGAGCTTGAAGCTAAAATTGCGCGCGAACTCGAAGGAAGAGTCGTGCCTGAGGCCATTTCCAACTACATCGTTAATTGGAATTCACTCAATTCAGAAGTTCAAAGACGAGTCACCTTCGGAGCTCGCATCTGGCTTCCCTACATGGAATCTCTAAAAGAAAATCAATTATTCAGTTACATTAAGTACGCATACGATCTTCTAAGTGAATCGCCAGAACTTAGTAGTCTTAAGAATGTAAGAATCGGCGGGAAGAATTATCCCCATGACAACAGACTCTGGGACGATGTCAGAGGAGTCGGCGGCAGCATGGTCGTTGCGGATTTATCAGAAGTTTTCAACGCAGTTCAAGGAGATTACAATCTATTAGGCCATGAAGTAGCCCACCAATTTCAGTACTTAATGGAATTGATTTATCCAGAGGGACTTCAGTGCATCGTCAGTCAGTACGCAAAAGCGAAGGCTGACAAAAACTTCCCAGATTCTTACTCTTCGCAAAACAAAGAAGAGCATTTCGCACAAGGCTTAACTTATTATATGGTTCCAACGGATTCGCCAGCGAGATTTGGCCTGAACCAAACTTGGGTCCAGAAAAATAACCCTGCACAATTTAATTTTGTTCAGAGCATTGATCTGGCCCGTGGTGATTTTTCGAAGATCAATTGTCAGTAAGATTTATTTGCGGCTTACATGAAGTGATAGAAACTGATTTAAGATTTGCGCAAACTTCTGCGGCATTGTTGCGTGAATATTATGGGAACTCCCTGGAAAAGAAACGATCTGGGCATTGGGTCTTAACTCTAAAATCTGCTTTAAACCTAATGGCGAAATGCCGGATGACTGTTGATCGGCTTGAAGAAACAAAACTGGGCCTCGATAAGATTTTAAAGTAAATCCAAGATCTACTGATCTTGCGAACATTCCCCACAGATAAGTTTGGAATGGAGTTGAAATTAAAGTCACAGCTCCTGATGGCGATTGCTGAATAAAGCTCTGAGATAAAACATGGGTCAACAACTGCGAATCTCGGCCATAGGCTGATTCTATTGCTCTAATTGCGGCTTCGGTTGAAGGATACCCTTGATTAATTGCCTTAACTTTCTGTCCCCATTTTTCGGCAGCAGCTTCACCGCCTGGCTGGGAGGATATCAAATCCATATCTTCCACAACAACGGATCGAACTAAAGCCGGCTGATGAGCTGCAAAGGCCAAAGCAATTCGACCACCAAAAGAATGACCAACTAAGTGAATAGAAGAGTTGATGTTCAATTGTTTTAGTAAGGAACTCAAATCCTGAACCATTGTTCCGATTTTTAAATCTGTCCCGTCGTAGAGAGACTTCCCTTGCCCGCGCTGGTCGTAAAAAACGTAATTAAATTCTTTTGAAAGCAGTCTAGAAGTCTGAAAAAAAGATTCTAGGGATTCCCCATTTCCATGAAGAAAAACGACGGTGTCTTTTTTCCCGTTATTTAAAAATTGATGATGAATTGCCGGTGCGACAGTGGCTACATTAATTTGTGGGGTTCCAAAATCTTTTATGATCGTTTCGATATTGGCGAAAGACGCTTCTCGCGTATAAGGATTAAAACCAAAAACAAGACCCACAATTCGGCCTTCAAGGTCCACGACAGGACTTCCACTGAATCCACCGACTAAATCGATATCAGAAATAATTGAGACATTGCCTCTATTTATTTTAAAGCTACCTGCTGCAATTTGCCCATTTTTTCTGACATCTGGCCGGCCCAGTATCCACAACGATTCATTTTTGTTAATTGATTTGCTGTCTCGAAAATTCGACAATGCCGATTGACCCACAATTTTAGGATCGTAAAGAATCGCCCAATCATTATACTTATCGACGACACTCCATTGCTGGTTTCTCATGTAACCAGGGGTATGCTTCAAAGAGATAGTGTCTTCGGCAGATGGTGAAGGAAGTTCGATTAAAAAGAGTTCGGAACCAGCTGGGGAATTGGTGATCTGAGCCGATCCTTTGAATGCACCAAGTTCTGCGCGAAGGCCGGCAATCGCGGTGTAGACATGTCGGTTCGTTAAAACAATCCCCTCACCAATATGAACACCACTGCCGTTTTCTCCGCTAGCCGAAACTAGAGATCGAATAACTTCAAAGAACCGAAAGTTTTGATTCAAGTAAGAAGGAATTCCAACTTGAGCTATTTTATGTCTATTCGGTTCAAAAATAGAAACCTGGGCAGGAAGTGTTTGGCTATCAAGATTAGTTGCAGAATAGCGGCCCGCCTGCTTAAAAGTCGCCGTGAGTCCAACTTCACTGAATAAATTCAATGAGAAAATAATGGCAACTACCGGAAGGTAGTCCGATAAAAGATTTTTAAAAAGATTTTTAGTTTTTTCGAGATTCGACAACATCACTTCGCAACTTATCACAATGTATCGGTCGATTGAAAAAAACCAGGTTCAGCTTTTCGCTTAGGAATAAAATTCAAGACTCAGACAAATTTCGGCACCGAAACTGGCTCCAAATCCCCTAAACCTTAGTTCACCTTAGCTTTTCATCTTCAGATTAACTATTTAACTTAGGCATAACTTTTATAATTATTTCTGTACCGTCGTATTTCCGAATATCTCCGAAATTTGCAATTTTCATTCGAGGACTTATTTGTTTCGAGATGATATCCAATACCGCCGTGCTAGAGCCCAAATTACTCATTTCGGAGATATTCGAAAAAGCGGGATGAGGCTATCTTCGCGCTCCTTGTTTCGGATTTTAAGTTCTAAGTTTTGCTTTTTTAATTTGTGCTTGAACAGCTTGGGGTGAAGTTCCGCCTTCTGAAGTTCGGGCTTTCATCACAGCAATATGCGTAAGCTTCGCTTTACTTTTTTCATCGAATAAAGTGTGGGCCTTTTTCAGCTGATCCATGCTTAAATCTTCAAGACCGATTTTTTGCTTTAAGCATGACTGAACTAACATGCCGATGACTTCGTGAGCTTCTCTGAAGCTTAAACCCTTTTCGACTAAATCGTCTGCCAAGTCTGTCGCGTTCGAAAAGTCTTGGCGCAAGGCTTGGCTCATTTTTTCAGGTACCCAGGTTGTTTTTTGAAGCATCAAATCCATTAATTTTACACAAGCT
>JANPPO010000025.1:0-31836 GCA_031428555.1 Bdellovibrionales bacterium
AGCTTACGTGGATAAGCTAGCTTCTAAAGACAAGGGCACAAGCCAGATCATGAGAGATCTCGAAGATCTTACGATTGAAATGCCAAATGATGAGCTCAGTGATTCGCAGCCGCAGCAGCCGTTACCGCCACAAGAGCAACCACCAATTGTCGAGCAACCGACGCCTCCGCAAGATGGAGGTTCTCAGCAGCAACCACCGCGGCAAGGTCCAAGACCTGGCTTCAGAACTTGGAATAACGTTTTCAGACAGACACTAAAGGCAACAGGTTGGAAGCCAAACAAGGGTTATGGCGACGTCAAAGAAGAGGCTGTGCTTTTCGGCGAAGCTCTCTACTATCCATTTATCGTTCAGTACACTGAGCTTCTTTACTCTCGCTTTGACTCATCAAAGAACGGCTTCTTACAAGCAAGCGAAGCAAAGCGTGCCTTTCCAACATTTAAGCCGGTCTTGAAAGAATTAGCCGAAGATCAGCTTAAAAAAGGGTTGATCAAGGAAAGTGATTTGCTGTCAGTCTTTACGTTTATCATGCGCTACAAAGAGCAGCCTTCAGTTTCCACACTCTTTAAGTGGATTGGTTGGAGAAATAATGAATCCAAGTGGGCAAAAGAAGTCTACGTAGGCCGTACAGATATCGCTCAAATCTTAGGTTTAATTGGCGAGAAAGCGGGCAGTGGATCTGATTCAGCTCCAGCCCCAGTCTGCCGATAAGCTTAAAAGAGTGAAGTCAGCTTCGGAGCTGGCTTCACTCAATCTCAAAAATTAAATTTTCATGATTTAAATCGAAGGAAAAATTAGAACTGATTTTTCCACATCATAGATTCCATTGGTAATGGCTGAATCTGATTATATTTTGCTGAACCTTTTTTATTGTAAGGCGTGATAACTTCACCCTGGATCACAAAATAAATCAGCTGGCCAATCGGCATTCCGCCGTAAACTCGAACCGGTTTTTTAACCGAAATTTCAAGTGTCCAATAGTTGCAGAAACCAACATCACCTTTACCAGCAGTTGCGTGGATATCGATACCCAAACGACCAACGCTTGATTTTCCCTCCAGGAAAGGGACGTGAGCCAAAGTTTCAGTGTATTCTTGAGTGACTCCTAAATAGAAATTATCAGGAGTTAAAACATATCCTTCTTCAGGAATTTCGAAGGATTCGATTGTGTTATGCTTTCGAGCATCTAGCACGCTGTCTTTATAGACAGCCAGGGTTTTACCCAAATGAACATCGTAAGAATTCGTACCAAGACATTCCCGGCGGAAGGGTTCAACTTTAATTAAACCTTTTTCAATACTCTCGAGTATTTGTCCGTCGGTTAGAATCATCTCAAATTACCACTACTTAGTTTCGCGATGTACAGTGTGTTTTTGCATGTTCGGATTGTACTTTTTCTTTTCCATGCGGCCAGGAGTTTTTGTTTTGTTTTTAGTCGTTGTGTAACGAGATACAGGTTTACCTGCTGCTTTCGCTTCAGTACATTCCAACGTAACGATAATGCGACCGGATTTCTTTGCCATACTTAAGGTCCTTTCAGCGCGTGAGCGAGACGAAATTGCAAAGGAGTGTTGTAGCAAAACAGGGGGGTCACTTCAATGGGAAAATTGCGTACATTATTATTCCTTCAACTCTTAGCTCTTTGCTTTGCCACTTTGGCTTGCGCCTCCTCTCAAATCTGGGATTCTCAAGGGAATCCCTCAAGCACGGAGAGCCTGATTGAGAGCCTAAAGACGCATGGCGTAATCATTTTGGGAGAGAATCATGGTCTTAAAACTCACCAAGAGCAGCATTTGATGGTTCTTAATAACCTTAAAAATTCCGGGCGTTCGGTGCATGTGGGTTTGGAATTTTTTTCCTATCCCTTCCAAAATCAGGTCGATTCTTACCGATTGGGAAAATTGGATGAGGCAGACTTCTTAAAAAGTGTCGAGTGGGGTGGAACTCCTTACGAATTTTATCGCCCGCAAGCTTTGTTTCCAGATTACTCATTGGGTGAAAGAACTTGGGCTCTCAACGCACCAAGAGCTTTAACAGGACAAATTGCAAAAGTAGGAATCGCGCAGCTAACGCCAGAACTAGCGGCTCTTATGCCACCAGATTTTCAAGTTGGGCGCGATAGTTATAAAGAGCGGTTTTTAAAAATCATCGGTGATCATGTGAAAGATCCCGCAAAGCAGCAGTATTATTTCGAAGCTCAAAGTGTTTGGGATGATACGATGGCTTGGCGAATTCAAACATTTCGCGAGCAACACCCAAATGCAGCGCTTGTTGTCATCGTTGGAGAGTTTCACGTTCAATATGGTGGTGGTTTACCAGCACGTTTAAAAAGTCGCGGGATTCATAATGTTCTCATCATCTCCCAAGTCGATACTCGCGAGCTGAATGCAGAGGAACTGCAAAAACAAATCAAACCGGACCCTGAATATGGACCAAGGGCTGATTGGATTTGGTCAGCACCTGCCGTAGACTAATCTCATGTTTTCAAACGACATTCGCATCTTAGTAATCGATGATATGCCTTCAATCAGAGACCTGGTTAAATCTCAGCTTAAAACCATGGGCTTTAAAACAATCTATGAAGCAGAAGATGGTGAAGCGGGGCTTGAGGCTCTGAATCGACATTATAAAGCGGGCGAGCCGATCCAGTTGGTGATTTCTGATTGGAATATGCCAAAGCTAAAAGGCTTGGAGCTGTTGAAAAAAGTTCGAGCAAGCACTGAATTCAAAGATCTACCTTTCGTATTACTCACATCTGAAGCCGAGCGTGAGCAAGTGACAGAAGCTGTATTATCAGGTGTATCTCAGTATGTGGTGAAACCTTTTTCTGCTAAAATTTTCGAAGACAAACTTAAAACTGTCTGGGAAAAACACAAAAAATAATTTTCAATTCAAACATTAAGCGACTTTTTTGATATCAACCGGTGGCTGACTGATTTTCATTGGTAAAACAGCAGCGGATGCTAATGGTAATTTGAATTTGAAAGTCGTGCCAACACCTTCATGTGATTCGATATCAACTTGTCCACCTAAACGATCAACTTCATTTTTGACAGCATCAAGGCCAACACCACGGCCCGAAAGCTCTGTGATTTCGGTTTTAGTTGAAAACTGGGGCTCAAAAATAGACATCAAAATCTGGTGAGGAGTCAGTCCATCGACAGGTAATCCTTTTTCCTGGCGCTTTGCTTTTACTTTATCGACCGCAATTCCACGGCCATCATCTTGGATTCGAATTTCAATTTCATTATCGGACTTGAAAGCCGAAATCTTGATTTCGCCTTGTTCAGGTTTTCCAGCGGCAGCTCTTTCTTCAGGAGTTTCCAAACCATGATCAATTGCATTTCTGAATACGTGAACGAGTGAAGAAAGAAAAGACTGATACGGCTCAAAGCTCCAGCGAAAGTCCGGAGTCACAAAATTGAGAGGCTTCACTTTTTTATGTAGTGATTCAGCCGTTTGTTGCATCATGTAGTCATAGGACTCAAAAGTTTGCTGAAGAGGTTCAGTTAAGTAGTGGCTTTTAAGTTGCGCTGCCCATTCACGAGTCTTCGACCACGATTCCATTAGCGAAAGAATTTGAGTCAATTCAGGTTTTGGAACTTCAACAACCGGGACTTGTTTTGCAGGTAATTTTCCAAGTAATTCATTTACTTCTTTTGTTAAGTGATCGAAAGAAGTTTGGAGTGATTGTAAAAGCTCATCCCATTTGTTTTCAGAAAAATTGTCCCAATTCTGGATCATACTTTCGAGTTCATGAGCCGAATTAGCGACGTCACGAACGGAAAAGCTGGCAGCGCCACCCTTAATCGTATGTAGAATTCTAAAAAGCGAATCCCTATCCCAGTTAACTGGTGGAGCAAGGGTTGCGCGGTTTAATTCTGATACAAGTTTTTGTGCTTCCTCAAAAAATGAAAGGAAAGATCTTTTCTGCTTGAACATTTTCAAAATGAAATTAGCATTTGATTTTTCTTTTTCAGCTTCTTCTTGTGCTCTGACCAACGAAGTAATATCGGTCGCAACTAATACGATACCTTGAATCACATTTTCAGCACTTCGCATTGGATAATAATCTAGCTTTACCTGATTTCCCTGGCTGTGTTCATATTTAGCTGGACCTAGTGAAGCTAAATCTTCGAATGGCAAGAGCTCGGAAAACACTGTGGTTAACCATCGGGAAAAGCCTCTCACTTGGCTTTCTGGAAGTTTTAAAACATCCCAGATTTTTTTGCCAGCAGGGGATGATTCTAAAACTTTTTCGCAAGCCTTAGAAGTGATTTCCCAACAAGTGCCTTCCATATCAAAAATAAGAAATCCCTGCTCTAAGCTATCGAGTAGGGCCTTTAATTTGATATTAAGGCCGCGAATTTCAGTTGTTCGTTCCTCTACCATTTTTTCTAAGTTGCGAGAGTAGTTTTCCAACTCGCCTTGAGCTTTTTTAAGTTCTTCAATGACGTCTTGTTTGGCATCTAATTCCGCACGGTATTTATTTTGAAGTCTTTCTTCTAAGGTAACGTCACGAATAAAAGTAATCCAATTTTCAACATCAGGTAATTTTTGAACTGTAATTTGGATTTTGCCAGTTAGACCGTCAGCTGTCGTAAAAGAGACTTCCTTGTATGGAGTTGGATCTTGCACTTCAGCTAACTTTTCTAACGCTTCAATTTTTTCGCTAAACTGAAAAAGTGTATTTAAGCTTGGCTGAGACCGCATAATCTTTCGAACGCTTGAGGAAAGCAAAACTGCCGCTGTTTCATTACAATAGATGACCTTGCATTCGCTATTTAGAATGAATATAGGTTCTAGTAGTGGATCAAACAGCATATAGTTCAGGTTCATTCGAAGAAAATGTCCTTCTTTTTAAATACAAGGTAAAAGCGATTCGCGCGAGACCAATCAGAATCAGTTTCACCCTTATCTGCTAAGGCTTTAACTCTCCAGTAGTAACGTCCGTTTGGAATTCTCTTTTCTAAAAGAAGTCGATTCCTGTCGGTTTTTTCACTCCAGATAATATGATTGAAGTCAGGATCGGTCGCGACCTGTACAGCAAAGGTCTCGGCGTCTATAACTGCACGCCAGTCCATCCATAAATAAGGATTGTCTTCTTTCTGCAAGAAGACAGTTGTTTCGCTAAATGGGCGGATTAATTGAGGCGTCTGGATTGGATTTTTCAGATCATAAGTAAAGCGCTCAATATTTGAAGATGGGCTGATGGGTAAGCCATCTTCATTCGCAGCAAAAACTCGAACTGAATAATCACCAGGAGTTTTGACTTTGATTGAAGCGGGGCCTCTTGTTGATTCCATAACTTGAGCATCTCTAAATGTGCCATCTTTTGAAATTTCAACGCGATATTTGGCCTGTTTGCCGGAATGTTTCCACTGAAGCTTCACGTTCTGTGGTCCAACAACTTGTTCATTAGAACGAATTAAAATTCTTGGAATTGGATCAAGACGAGGGGCAAGGGAAGACACTTCGATCGTACCGATGTCACTTGGTTCACTAGATGAATCAGCGTTTTCGCTAAAGAGTCTTACGAAATAAGTACCGGGTTGAAAATCTCTCCACGGATAGAAAGACTGGCCTGATTGGTAACGCTTTACTTGCTCGAAGCGTGGACTATTTGAAACTTCAATTCGATATTTTTCCGCTAATTGCACAGCTTCCCACTTGATAACAGGTGGAAAATCAAACGAGTCAGAATGAGTAATATTTTTAGTTAACAGTATAGGTGGTGGTAGCATGCTTCGTTTTTTATCAGTTAAATTAAATGTATGGATGAGAGATGTCGCTGCAAGTTTGCGTTCTCTAGTGTAGCCCTTTAGGCGGACATAGTACTGACCGTCTGGAAGCTCGATTGGTATTCCTGATTCAGTTTTCGTTGTTTTGATTTGTCGATCTACTAAGTCAAATTGTGGTGAAGTTGAAATCTCGACGACAGTTTCCTGAATGTTGCTAGTGGCAGCCCAATTTAGATTCTGGTAAGTACGTGGATCTTGTTTGTTCAAATTAAAGTGTTTAGGGCTCTTCCATACAAGTTGGTTTGCAATCGAGGCAAGATTCCGATTTCCTTTTTCAAGATTCTGACCAGAGAAATCTTTTTCAAAACGGAACTTTCCAGATAGATTTTCAAAGCCATCTTTTGTTCTTAATAATAATTTAGAATTCGAGCTGAGGTCCGCTGAAATTGAACCCGATTTCAAATCAAGAACGAGTTGACCCTTATGCATTGACATCACGATAAGAGATTGGCGATCAATTTTTAGAATACTTCCATCGTCTAATTTGATTGTTGCAGAAGAGTTATCTCCAGTAAAAATACTATCGAATGGAAAAAGTTTTTCTTTGTTTCGAGCTGGAATCCAACTAAAGCTTTCGCTTACTTTTAAACGAACATCTTTTGTTCTTTCGACAAGCTCTGCAATCGGAGCGTTGTTATTCTCGCGACTAGAAAATAATAAAGAGTCATCGTACAACAAGTACGAGAACACTAGTATCACTAGACAACATAAGATGAGTAAACGTCTCTCGATTTTATTCAGTTTCATCCAGTTTCTATTTCGGAGAAATTGTGCAAAAGATTGACAGGAAAAGGTCTAGTATAAGTCCTGTCATTCTCCCTCTTGAAAATGGTTCATGAGACCCTTTAACGAGTGAAGCTTTCTAAACTTTCCATTCGTTATAAGATCTTGTTAATACTGACGGTTATGCCTGCAGCTGCACTAATGGCTTACCTTGCAATTGCATTAAAAGTTTTTAAGGATGATAAGGTTGCTTACGTATTCGATACGACTAGTCAGATGTCGAGCTCAATTGCCGGACAATTAAAGACTCGACTCGACAATATTGTGAAGCTGACTCAACCCATTTTAGTCGATTTAGCTCAGTATCAGGACTTTAGCCGATTGTCTCGAGCCTTCCTTCAGTTTGATTCTTCACTTCAATCAATGGCGATTATGGTTTGGGATGATACGACGGGTGGTTATAAAGTCGGACCCGTCTTAGAAAAAGAAGCTTATGGCTTTGAAAAGTTTTGGACTCAATGGAAAGATCAGTGGAATCCAAGTTTGGTTCAGTTGTTCATGAATCAAACTGTCGTGACGAATCCATTTTTAGATGATCGTTTTACATTGGTTCAAAAGATCGAACGTCCGAATGGCCGTCCTTTGCTTGTTGTTTTGTTATTTCAATTAAGTGATTTTTCACAACAGTTTCAAACTCTGTCGGCGCAAAATTTTTTCCTTATTCAAAAAGATGGAAAAATACTTTTAGGGCCTGAAACCTACCTTGGTCAAAATTTAAAAGATTCATTGCCCGTCAGATTTCTTGATTTAAATCGACAAGCGGGTGGTAGCGGAGTCGAAACCATAACTGACAAAAAAGATGTCAACCGACTTGTTTCTTATGCTTCAGTTGGTTGGGGAGATCTTTACGTTGTCTCGACGGTTACAGAGGCAAATGCACTCGGTGCTGTTGAAATTTTAAAAAGAAAGTCGCTTCTTTTCCTAATCGTCCTGATTTCTGCGACTACAATCTTAAGTCTATTCGCATCGAGCTCAATTACTCATGCATTAACAAAATTATTTGAAGCCACCGGAGAAATCTCGAAAGGGCACTTCGATGTAAAAGTCGAAGTGGAATCAAGTGATGAAGTGGGCGCCCTAGCAGAGAACTTCAATAAAATGGCGGCAGAGGTTTCAAGGCTTGTTGTTCAGACTGCAGAAAAAGCTCGAATGCAGGGGGAATTAGAAACTGCAAGAATGGTTCAGGAAACATTATTTCCTCCTCCGCGCGCGGATTTTGGTAGTTTAGAGATAGCTGGATTTTACGAGCCAGCCAGTGAAGTCGGCGGTGACTGGTGGAGTTACACTCGCATTGGTGACCATGTTTATCTTTGGATTGGCGATGCGACTGGGCATGGTGCCGGTGCCGCACTTATCACCAGTGCTGCAAAGTCTGCTGCAGGACTTATTGAAACTTTAGGTTTTAGCCCTGCTAATGCGCTCCAGGCTTTGAATAAAAGTATTTACGATGTATCACGCGGCAAGGTCATGATGACGTTCTTCCTGGGAAAACTAAATATCAAAACTTATGAAATGGTTTACTGTAACGCTTCTCATGAGGCGCCATTTTTATTTAAAAGCAAAGATGGTCCTTATAAGAAAAAAGATATCGAATTTTTAGATCAAAATAATAATCCACGTCTAGGTCAAGGTCGAGATTCGGAATACACTGAAACTACACTGCAATTAAGCGAAGGTGACCTGCTATTTTTCTATACAGACGGGGTTCCCGATATCAGAAATCCAAAGAATGAAGCGTGGGGAGAACGTGAATTCATAAAGGGATTGCTCACATCATTAAACACTTCCCCGAGTAGCCATGAAGCGCTGTCACATTTTTGCGAATCATTTCAGGTCTATCGTCAAGGTACTACATTAGCTGATGACCTCACCTTCTTCATAGTGAAAAATAAGGAAGATAAAAATCGAGAGGTAAGCAGCAATGAGCAAGTTTCAATGTAAAGTAGACCGACAAGGACAGAAGCTGACACTTCAATTGGGTGGAATAATTGATGAGGACGCAGACTTTGCGCCCTTAGCACTTCAAGGTGCACAAGAAGTCCAAATTGATCTCGATGCAATTAAAAGTATTAATTCATGTGGCATTCGAGAATGGATCAAGTGGATTGGCGCCAATTCGACTGCAAAAGTTGTCTATGCAAAATGTCCAAAAGTAATTGTTGATCAAATGAATATGGTTGATGGTTTTTTGCCGGCATTTGCAAAAGTCGAATCTTTCTATGTCCCGTATTATCATGAAGATTCTGGTTCTGAAAAAAATATCCTGTTTCGTTATGGTGTTGAATTCAAGGAAGGCCAAATCCAACCACCGACTGAAGTAAAGGATGAGAGCGGAAATCCGATGGAAATGGACATCATCGAGTCGAAGTACTTCAAGTTTATCAAGGCTAAGGTCTAGAAGTCTGGCAAGTGTTCCTTTCTGGAACACTCAAACTGTAATTTTAATTCAGAAAAACCGATAGAGAACTGTGGCAGAAGTCGGTTTTAAAATCTTAATTGTAGAAGATGACGCTAATCTAGGCGCAACCTTACGGGAAGCATTAACCCGTAAAGGTCATTTCGTATTTCACGTTACGAAGCCAGATGATGCAATTCAGCTCATGACTAAGCAGGTATTTAATTACGTGCTAGCCGATTGTTTACTTCCACAAATGACTGGTATTGATCTGATCAAAAAAATCAGAGCAGAAATTCCAAATGAAAGCCCTACAAAATTTCTACTCATGAGCGGTATTTACACGGATAAAGCTTTCCAGCAGGAAGCACTTCAAGAATCAAAAGCGGTTGGCTTTTTAAAGAAACCATTTCAGCTTGAAGAACTAGATCAATTTATCAAAAAAGTTGAGCTTCCAAGTTTGCCAAATGCTTCCATTGAGAGTCCTCGTAAAAGGCTTTACGAAATCTTTGAAAAAGAAAAAGTATCTCCGCGTGAAAAAAGAAAGCTAATTGAGTCGCTAGAAGAGGTAGATGGCTACGATCTGCCATTTATTTACAGTTTGCTTGCTGAAACGAAGACCTCAGGTCACCTTAATATTTTCACTGACCGCGGTACTGTTTCCGGAGTCACGTTCTTCCAAGGCCTGATTGTTGGAGTTGACGTTGAAGACCAATCTACATTCCTAGGGCACATGTTAATCCAAAGTGGTTACTTGGCTCCGCAAGATTTAAAAGATGTCTTAAGTGATAAGAGTCCACGTCGTATCGGTCAAAAGTTGATTGATGCTTCAAAGTTAAGTCCTCATGCATTTGATATGATTTTAAATGAACAGATGAATGTCAGGCTAACTCGAACAATTACGGACGGTAAAGTTCGTGTTAACTTTGTATCGACCGAGGTGGAAGAAATTTCTCCATCAATTGATTCCGATCAATTGACTGAATATCTTCATGATTGGGTTGCTTCAAAGATTCAACTGAGCTGGCTCGAGTCTTTATATCTGATGTGGTCAGGTCAAAGGATTCTTAAAAGCAGCCAATGGAAAGACGATCACGCTGTTTTTAAGACATCATTTTTAAAACGTTTAAAGAATTTGCCAGAGAGACTTGCCCAAGGCGCAAACATCAATGAGCTATTAAGTACAGATGGCTACGATCCTACGTCTATCTACAAAGCACTTCACCTTTTACTATTAAAAGGTTTGATTATATTTTCCTCTGAAAAAGTGGCTCTTGATGCGAGTGCTCAGCGGCAGCATGTAAAAAAGATATATGGTCAGATTAGTAACAAAGAATCAAACGAAGTTCTAGAGCTGTTCCAAGATCTTCTGGCTTCGAAGCGCGAAGCTGAATGGTTAGATGAGCTCATGAAATTTATCGGACCGGCTCCGCTGGATCCGGAAGTATTAAAGTTGTGGCAGGTTGTTAAGGATAAGTTTGATAAAGCTCTCAGAATTCATTGGAGCGAAACTGATACTCAACTAACTGCAACTCGAAAAGAAGACAGTTCTGAAAAGAAAATCAAATCTATCCGTCTTATGGACGAAGCAAAAGCGCAGCTTCAATTGAATCGTTATAAAAAAGCGAACGAGCTATTAGCTGAAGTTTCAAAGCTTTATCCTCAGGCAACGGGCTTACGTGTTTGTGTGGCTTGGGGACAACTTGGAGCTTTGGATCCAGCCAAGAAACAGTTCCAGCTAAAGGACATCGAATTAGAATTGATGCAAGTACCGCCAGACGAGAGATACGATGCTATGTATCCATTCGTGATGGGTCTGTACCAAAAAGCGAAGGGCGACCTTGCAACTGCTCGCAAATCTTTTGAGAAAGCTCAGGCTATGGATCCAAGTTTTATTGCTCCTAAGCGAGAGTTGTCACAGCTAGATACAGCTAAAAATACTCCGAAGCAGGACGTATTTAACATGGATTTAAAAGATGTAATTGGCGGATTTTTCAAAAAGAAATCGGGCTAATCTAAAATACCCAAACCCATGCAGCTTCAAGTAATCCGCCAGATCTCTTTTCGGTGGATTCTTCGCTATAAAGTCCAACAGAATATCTAAGTTTACTTTGATCCTTAAGCGGGTGGTAAAGCTTCCATTTAAGTTCAGTTCTAGATTTTACTTCTAAACTACCAGCTTTAGCCGGCATTGAAGTTTTTAGAAAAACTTCCTGCCAAGTGAAATACTTAAACTTTTTAAAGCCATTTCCGATCCATCCAACGAACGGTGCTAGTGTTTGAACACTTGCAGATTCGAAAGACATGTTCTGAAGACCTGCGCCAACAACAAAGCTGGGATCAATTAGCTGGAGTCCTTTTTTTAATCGCCAGTAAAGATCAAATTCAATTAACATTGTTTTGAAATCGCCGGTCAGATCTTGATTGAAGATCACCCCGAGGCCAACTCGCTGTTGAGTGATGTAAGTCAGAAAAGGTAAAGATTCGAACCACATTTGACCTTCTGCACCCAGGTACAAAGTACTTTCAAAAGTATTCATACCGCCCAATAATTCAATCCGATTTGAATAAGCTCTAGAAAATGAATAGCCAGCAGTAAAGATGTCTTTTCCATCTACGACTTGGATTGATGAAACTTTTTCGTCTCCCACACTTAAATTCTTAAGTGACCAAGCGAATCGATTTCCAGTTACCGAAACATCAGATGCAGGATCCGAAGCTTGTGGTATTCCTTTTTCTGGTGACCAACCACGAAGTTCGAGGCTTGAAGCATATGCTAAAGTCGGACTCGATTTTTCCAGATAAAGGCGATGATCTTCAGTCGGTAGTGCACCTTGAACAACAAACTCCTGGCGCAGCGGAACTTTGCCTTCACCTGCAATGTACACTAAAGCCCGATCCTTTTTCAGACTGACACTCCAGACGCCATCGCGAATAATTCTATATTGCGAAGGCGCAAGTGGGTAGGGCCCTTTGATCGTTATCGACATCAGATTTTCATTAACACTAATAACATCCATGAAATCGAGATTAATGCTTCTTGTATCCATCTTAAATTCAGCACCAGAGGCTGCGATTGCGCGAAATGATAAACTTTCATTTGCATCATTTAAAAAAACAATTCCATGTGGAGTTACAGAGCGTCCATTAATCTGAATTCGCGGTTTATTGGGTAAAGTATTGTTTTGAATGACCAACTTTTTACCAGAACCTTTTGCAATCATCTCCGGAGAGCAAATTTCCATCCCGGTACTGAGTTCATACTGACTTATGCAGTATTTAAAAAAAGACAGCCCTAAAAGTTTGGTTACAAGATCTGTACCATTTTCAATTGATATAAAATTTTGATTATCTTGTAAGGTGGTCGACCAAACAGATACTCCGGATGGACTTAAAATATTGAGTGAACCCTTGGAAAAAAGATTATTTGGCCATCTAATATCAACTTCAACTTTTGAATCGAGTGGGCGAACAGTGAGTTCGAAAAGGGAAGTATCAATGATTCGATTACCCAAAAGAAACCGGTAAGCATCACGGAGACTGTATTCGAATTTTTGTGGCAATACTTGAATATTATTCTGAGTTGCAGGAAATAAAAGGGGTTGTCCTTTTTCTGCGGCCTGACTATGGTAGGACACCAATGAAAACAAAAATATTTGGAGTCCAAGCAAAGTTCTTTTAAAGATCACTTTTAATTTCCTCGTAGGTCTTGTTCATCATGATACTTTGGATCAGGTGTAAGCATAAAGCCATTTTTGAGAAAAAGTCTGCATTTGATGGAACAATTAAGTGTCTAGGGTGTTGAGACCAGGCTTTCTTTATACGTTCATTTAACTTCCAAGCTTCGCTATGAGTTTCTGTTCTAATTGAATTGGTGGTTTCATAGGCGTCGTTAGTTGCTGTGTCCAAGTGAAGGACCCATTGATACCGTTCTATTTCTTTCTGTGGCGTTGTCTGAAGGGATTCATAAAACGAGAGAGAGTTATCAGGCCAATACGCTATTCCATCAAGAGAACCCCTGTCGCAAACAATAGTGCCACTTGGGATTTGGTCTAGCGCTAGGCCTTCGAGTTCACGCTGAAGAAAATAAATCGCTCGTTGAATATGAATCATAGATGAATCATTTTGCGCACGAGGCAATCCTCCCCTGTACAAAAGGCTAGCGGCTTCTGGAACAGTTTTTACTTCTTTTCCGAGTTCCTTTTTTATTGCTTCGATCAAAGTGGTTTTACCGCCAGAAGGGCCGCCAGTTATGACTATCGTATTGAAACTCATTTTTATTCCGCCTAGTTATCTCTGGAATATTTTGATTTTGCTTTGGAAACTTACTTAAATCTAGTTCAATATAAAGTAACCGAGGAGTCAAATGACTAAAATTTCTATCCTACTTTGCTTCATACTTTCTGCCTCTACTCTTCAGGCAGAAATGAAGCCTCGCGAAACCATCCTAGTTGGTTTCGTTTCTCCGCAGTCGAAAGATTTTTTCGAGAGAACGGTAATTCCTTACTGGCGCAAGCTTGATGCAGGTACGACAGTTCAACTGATTTCGTTAACTCCATTCAATTCTAAGGGTGAAGTTGATTTAGAGTTGTTAGCATTTAAAATTCGAAATGCTCCACCAGCGATGAAATCAATTTATATTCATTGGAACGAAAAATATGAACCAGTCCACAGACATTGGTTAGCAGAACTACACAAGAAAACTTTAAGCGGCACGCGTGTTGCTTTTTTCGCTGGGTTATCAAAACCTGGATCTAAAACAATTCCACTTAGAAAAACTTTGGCTTCTCAAGTTCCAAAAGCGCTCGTGTTGGGCGAGCTACTTGAAAGAGAACGGTTGCCGCCACTTCATTTTTACGGGCCTGAATTGTTTTCAGCTTTTAATAGGCAAAAGCAGGTCAAGGCAACGGGCCTGGCACCTTTGAACTTTGTGAGTCGTTGGGCTTTGCAAACAAATGGCAAAGACCTTGATCAATCTTTAGATGAACTTAAAATTAAGAAAATGAAATCTTTAAGAATCTGGCCAACGACCGATGAACTTCTTGGTCGCTATAACTAGTTCTTACCCACTTCAGCGAAGGCTACGAAATCGTGGCCAATCCAGCGAACAGGTTCCTCTGGTTTATAGGAATCGTGAAACATTCCCCAACCGCAAGAGTTGAAAACAATTTCGCTCATCAATCCAACCATTAATTTTTTATCACTCAAGTGGCATTCAACTATTTCATGAGAAATACCTAATAGCTTTTCAAGTTGATACTTAGAGCTATGAGACGGCCAATTTTCAAAATTAATCGTCTTCTTAATTTCTGGATCTTGGTAAAAATCATCAACTAACTTATAAATCTTTTCTAACAACTGAGGCTGCTTCAATAGCTGAGTTGTTTCGTGAATCAAGCGGTGAGTCCGACCATGATCCGGATACATCTTTTGAAAAATTCGAATAAGAGAATAAAGCGCAACTTCAACACCTTGAAAGATTGAACTGGAATTAGTTAAAATTTCAGGACAATTATAAACACAAGATTTAACGCCTTTTTTAAACCAGTCTGTCGAAACGTCTTCAAGAGCAATTTTAGCCCAGCCTTGTAGATAGGGCGAATAACTTTGCCATTCTAAGCCAGTGCCGATCCATACTTCAGTTCCATGGTAACCGTAAGCAACGTAAGACACATGGCCACCAGCTTTTTCAATTTTTTCTCTTAAAGCGGTGGTTTCTTCGATCAAAATATCTAAGGTTTTTGCCGTTACTTCTTTAAAACTAATTGCACAAAGTTCACCGATCGATGAATTCCAAAAGTCGGTACTTGGCATGTAGCGATCGCCCGTACCTTTGAACACTCGATTCATAAGAGGCATCACAATCTTAGCACGGGGTACACCGCCAGCCATTAGATGCGCGAACAATAGATTCGTATCTTTTGTTGGAACTATTTTTTCAAGCTCCTTTACGTAAGCTTTTACATTTTGGCGAAAGCGGGCATCGCCCTTTTCTTGAGACTGCTTAAGAGAGCCCTTCGGCCACTTAAATTCTGACCAATCTTTCAATCCTAGTTCTTTCAAGCGATCAACGGGACTCAGTCCTTCACTGTCTTTTTCCATATCAAAGCCGGCTTCAAGTGGAATGTTGATAAAGGCATCGCAATCGGATGGCCTTTCCGAATCCAACAATGGACGTAACTTCTGATCAGCATCCCTTCGGCCCACCGTGCTCTTAATAATTTTGTATCCGTTATTAACAGCCTCATCCACGAGTCCATTTGCATAGCCTCTAGAAAAGAGTTCGCCGAATAAAACAAGATAGGATGCAGAATTAGATTTTCTTTGATTTACTGTTTCTCGAAGAGCAGAACCAGAAGAATTAAATGACTTTTCCATAAGCCCTAAGTTCTAAATAATATGAAAAGAGGTCAAGAGAGTGCGCATCATTTCGTTAGTTCCGTCATGGACAGAAACCTTAATTGAATCAGGTATTTATCCAGTAGGGCGGACGCGGTTTTGTATCCATCCTTTGGGGATGGTTGAGAAAATTCCGATCGTCGGTGGAACTAAACAAGCTAATTGGGAATTGATTCAACAACTAAAGCCCGACCTCATTATTTTAGATAAAGAAGAAAACCCAAAAGACTTTAGTGAAAAGGGATTTAAGTTTTGGGCTTCACATGTGACGGACGGCAAAAGTTTGGAAAAAAATTTGCGAGAACTTTCATCGCTACTAAAAAATGACCAGCTTAAAGTTTTGGCGCAGCAGTGTGCAGTGATTAACCAGGCCCCTACCATAGACCCACCATCTCTCAGCACAGCTCTGATACAAGCTATTCGACCTTGGCGTGGTGATGAACAAGTCGCTTACATGATTTGGAAAAAGCCGTGGATGTCGATTTCCAAAGGAACCTACATCGCGTTCGTTTTGGAAAAATTAGGGTTTCAAATTTATAATTGGAAAAATTCGGAAGCAAAATATCCAGTCGTCGAGATCGAGCGTGATCAGGATCTTATTTATCTCTTTTCTTCAGAGCCGTATCCGTTTCTGAAAAATACAGATGAAATAGAAAAAATGAATATTAAAAGTGCAATAGTTGATGGTGAATGTTTAAGCTGGTTTGGAATTAGATCTTTGAGGTTTCTTCAAAAAGCCCTTGGGATTTCAGATCCTCTATAAGTTTTTTTGTAACTCCTAGGCGCTTTTGAATTTCAAGCTCAAGTTTTGGAGCTAAGGTTGCAACCTGACTTTTCAGTGCTTCAGTCGCATTTACCATTTGTTCGACATTATTTACTTCAACTACAAATCCCAGCTTTTTAAATTCTATAGCCTCGCGATTGTTTTCGTGAAAAGGGCCCACTATGACAGGAGATTTCGTTGCCAAAGCTTCCATCACTGAATGGACCTGTTTTCGAAATGAGCCGCCAATAAATGCAACGTGCGCTTGCGAATAAAGGGACGCTAAAATTCCAACTTGATCGACTAACAAAACATCAATGTGATCCCAAGAAAACGAGTTAACTCCCTGGCTTGAAAAATGACACTTCAACGTTGTTTGTTCAAGTTTCGCGCGAATTGTAACCATGTGATGAGCGCTCACTTCGTGGGGAACTAAAATAAACTTCCAATTTTTTCGTTTTAATTTTTCAAAAGCTGGAATCACAATTTCTTCGTCTTCAGCCCAAGTTGATCCCGCGATTAAAATTTTCGGCGCCTCGGGAAGTTTTATATTGTGAGCTTCTTGAAGGCGATAAATAACCTGATCATAACGTGTGTCGCCTTTGATTTCGCCTCTGACATTGGGGAAGAATGTCTTGCAAATTTTTTCGTCAGCCGAACTTACGAAATAAATTTTTTTGATCAGCGGTAGTGCTGTCTTCAAAAGTTGTCTTGCTAGCAGAGAGATCTTTTTGCTGCCTTGGGCAAACGTCGCCGAGAAAAGATAAATTGGAATTTCCGCATTGTGAAGCTCCAGTAGAGTCTGTGGCCAAAGATCAGTTCTGGCAATCAGGCATGCGCGAGGATTCCACTTCGCGATAAATGCTTTTACGTCTATCGAACTATCAAGAGGTGAGACTCCCCAGGCCGCAACTTCAAGTTTCTTGACCGCGTTTTCAGAAGAAATTGAGGTATGAGTTACCAGCAGGGGAACGTGGGAATATTGAATTTTTAGTTCTCGAATTAATGACTTCGCATATTCGATTTCACCACTCGAAGCATGGATCCAAAGTGGTCTTGCTGTTATTGTTCCAGACAAGTGAATCCTTCCTTCGTTTTTAAAGAAGAATTTTACTTTTTCGTGAGGTATGAATTTCAAAACTGGTTTTAAGTGGTAAATAATTTGAAGTAAGAATTGATAAACACGCATCATAATTTAATTTTTTCTTGAAGGTGATTATAAACTTCCCGTGGACTGATACTTTTTAAGCATTCATGAAATTTAGGATTAACACACGGACCTTGTCCGTGTTTACTACACGGTCTGCAAACGAGATCTCTTTCTAAAATAACTGTTGTTGGCCTTGAAGGAAAACCAAATGGCGCTGGCCCCATAAGTGCAATTGTGGGATGGCCCTGCTGTTCGGCGGTATGAAGTATCCCGGTATCATTTGAAATCAGAAGTTGAGATTTTTTAACGACTGCACTTGTTTGGCGAAGGTCCGTTTTACCAGCCAAATTGATAACTCGGTCTGGAGCTACTTTTTGTATTTCATTTATAAAATGATCTTCGGGTCCACCCAATAAAACGAATTTCTGACTGCCGGAAATTTTAATCAGTTCCTGCCAGTATTCTAAGGGCCAACGTTTAAGTTCGAAAGCTGCCGATGGCGCAAGTGCAATAAAGGGTTCAAATGGCAAAAAACTTTGAACCCCAGCTAGCTCTTCTGATTTTAAAAACAATTGAGGTGTCGAAGGAAGTTCTTCTGTTATTCCCCACTTTTTCAGAGGCTCTAATAAATCTCTTTGTCCACTGCGGGGCATTCTGTAAGTGTTTTTATGAAATTTAAAAAGCAAGAATCGTTTCCATCTTTTTTGTGATTTGCGAAGGACAGTCGTGTTCCAGTTTGAAATTTTTAAATAGATCGAAAGGAAAGTTGAACGAGTACTGTTGTGAGCATCATATACATGCGTGAAATTTTCCGAACTTAAATCTTGAGCTAGTTTCATAAGTTCTTGGCGTCCGGATTTTCGAGGCAAAGACCAAATTTTATGAATGTGAGGATGGTTTTCTAAAAGGCTTGAAAGATCGGCCCGAATGGCCCAATGAATGACTGAATCAGGAAATTTTTCCGCGATTTTAGTGGGGACGCTAAGGCACTGAGTGACATCACCAAAGCTAGAAAATCGTAGAATAAGAAATTTTTTTTGAGTCATTTTTACAAGTCACGATCTCACGAAAAGCCACAATTTGGCAAGTGACCAACCTCTAGACATAAACCCCCTGGAATCAGAGTGGAGTCTAGGCTTTAAAAGCCCCAATCTACCCAGTGCATGGCATAAAACTTGGAACTTCAAGTCCTTGAATTATGGTACGTATGCGAGGGTTCTTTTTTGCTTTTCTTTTGAGTTTTTCTTCATTTAGTTGGGCCCAGCTCAATTCTCATCTTATTTTGCAAAATGAGTCTTTTTTAAGTCCTGAGTTCGAAGCAAGTAACCAAAGCGAGTACCAGTTCATTGGTTTTGGTTTACGCAACAGGTTGGATTCGGAAAAAATAATATTGGATGCTGAAGCCGTCATGGCTGTTGGAAACCCGATTTTGAATTACATCAAATTCAAAGAAGCCGCGCTTATCATGCCCAATTCCTCTAGTGAAACTTTGATTTTGGGAAGAAGAAAAGTTCTTTGGTCTGAAATGGATGAAGCTTGGGCGCTTGGAACTATTGAACCTGCTTTTGAGTGGAATCCCCTCAACCGTGAAAGTCATGGCTTAACCGGACTCTTTTGGGTCACTCAGCAGCCTTGGCTTCAGTTAACTGCGTTCGTATCTCCAGTTTATTTGCCAGATCAGGGGCCTGGATTTGATATTAACAGCGAAGGACAATTTTCTAAAGCTAATCCTTGGTTTCAAAGACCGCCTAAAACATTTCAGCCATTCCCGGGCTCTAGTGCAAGTTCTGATATTCAATATAAGGTTCGAAAACCACCCGAATCAGAGATCGTGACTCAGACTAGTTTAGGTGGCTCTTTAGAAAGCGAAATTGGATCGAGTTTGCTATTAAGATCATCTTATTTTTATAAGCCAATGAATCAATTAGCATTGGCCTATGACGGTATCTACAACACAGGTACAAACACCGGCGAAGTCGAGATTCTGCCACAGGTTGGTCATCACCGTGTGACAGCAGCCGACCTTATCTACACAAAAGAAAATTACCGGCTGGGCGTTTCCTACATGAAAGATCAACCCGATAAGATCGAGTTCGATCCAGAGTGGACTGCACCAAGTTTTAGTACTGCTCAGATGTATTCAACTTTTGCGCAAATCAGTTCTGCCAAACAGCTGTTAAGAGTAGAATATCTGAATATCAACGGTGGTGAAGTTAAAGAAACGGGTGAATTCGCAAGTTCCACGCGTGCACCAATTACTTCCAGATATCCATTTCGCGAAGCCCTTCGCGGCCGATATGAATTCAATTTGCCACTTGATCGACTCCAAAAGATAAAAATGAATTTTTCGTGGACTCATAGTAAGAAAAACGAATTCGATCTTGTTCAGATTAAGGGTCAGTATCAGCTATCTCGGAGATGGAATACTTATGCTGACATGCAATTCGTAAAAGCAAAGCCTTTGACCAAAGAAAACACAAATGAGATTTCTCCTCATGAAAATAATGACCGTTTTATGATCGGAATGTCTTATGAGCTTTAAAAATATTTTACTTATTTTAACTATTTGTTCAGTAACTGGTTGTTCTGAATTCATCAATGGAAAAAAGAAAGAAGAAGAAGTACTAAGATTTAACAGCGACAGATTTGCTTGCTTAAGCAAAGTCCCAGAGACCCTTCGAAGTCTAAACAGCGAAGAATCGAGTCCAGAAAATCTAGAAGAATCACTAGTCTGTCTAGAGACCAGCTTAACCTATTTTAAGAAGCGTACAAAAGGTACAGTTCCCGACGGATATTCCGTTCAAGATATTAGATCATTTTTTGGCAATTATTTAGGTGATAAAGACCGAGTCTCTGACCAAATGGCCGCCCAAATGATGAAAGTAAAAAAAGCATTATTCGGTGGAACAGAATTGATAATCGCAAAGTCAGAACTGCAGGGACTCATTGATTTGGTTGCAAACATTCGTCAGGAAATTCCGAATTTAAAACCTGTCTGGTCCATTATGTTAATCAATAACTTCATCAAGCCGGATAAGAGTCAGATTCTCCATAGTCATAAGTTGCTTCAAGAAAGTTTAACTAAGTTAGTTCTAAGCACAAATTTAGTCAGATCAGAATATTCGTTTGCTGATTTCAAATCCTTAATGACTGAAGCGGAAAAATTTGTAAAAGCGGCGCCTGGGCAAAGCAGCGTCGACATTATGAGATGGCTTCCCCTTGCGGAATCTGTGAAAGTTCATTTGTTCAGTGACCGAGCCGACATGAGCTCCACAATTAAATGGAAAGAAGCCGTCAATATGGTGATGGAGCTTCATCTTATTTTCTCATTGTATCAGTACCACTATAAAGGGCTTGAATTTTATTCTCCGGCTGCGTTTCAGACTGGCGATGAAATTTTGGTTGCGGCCATTAGCCTCCTTGATAGGTCATGGTGGATGAACAAAGATGGTATTCCCTTTAAGGAAACTGAAAAACTACTTCAAGCATTCGAGACTCTTAAAATTATTCCCGAAGGTACTACGGCTAAGACGATGAATGAATCTTATCAGGTCATCGTCAGAAAATTTTTAGACCGTGATAAAGCGAATAAGGCAGTAGGACTTAAAACTTTAGCGAAAAAACATCTTGCGACTTTAAAAAGTGAATATCGTGGCTTCAAAGCGGTGCAAGATTTTAATAATTCGTTACCTGGATCATTCACGTATGATCAATTAATCGAAATATTGAACAACAAACAAACCGTCCAGGTCCAAACTTTTTCTGAAATATCTGATGAGTTGCTTCAACTGTCTTGGAAAGATTGGCATTTTCATTTAAAGCAACCGCTGCCATTACTCTATCTTAAGACAGGCGAACTTGTTTTAGATCGTAACGTGAAGGCTTCAAGCGAATGGTCATGGGATGCTTTAACTCGTCTGAATTTGATGAAATTTTTGAACCGTCTCTTGATGATGAGTTTCGGGACAACGCGAACAATGGATTTAAGTAAAGAAGTTTTAGATGAAGACTCAATGAGACAGTTCTATGCTGACTTTTGGAACCTTGGGGTGCAGATAAAAGCTTTCGACGAAAGAAGCGGCAACTCGGGAAAACGAACATTTTTCGAAGCCGATCATTTTGTATATGCAGGAAATGGCGACAAAGAAGTTCGCTTGGATGAATCTTATGAGCTTGTGAATATTATTTTCTCTGCAGGGTTAAACGGCCTTAAGAAAATTCAGAATGACCTTTTGAAGTCTTCCTGTGCACTTGCTGAAAATGATGACTTCGGCAATCCATGGTTAGATGAAGCGTGCTTTAAGAAGTTATTGCGCCAGAACTTCAGCAGGTACTTTAAAAACTTAACCGCACTTGATAAGTGGGTATCCGGATTAAACGACGAGGAGTGGGATTACTACTATAGTCAGCTTATAAACTTTGCACGAAGTAAACCCGATACAGTAGGGCGGATCGAAACGGGAGATTTGCGTACTCTAGTTGTTATCAATCATTATATCGAAAGCATGTACCTAAAGATTGATCTGGATGAAGACGATAAACTATCTGTGCCAGAACTAATTGATGGCTCTGCGCGATTTGTTCCATTTTTTAAAAATCATTTCAAGCTAGAGCCTCGCGGCCCATTTTTAAGAGAGACCCAAGAGTACTTGATCGATTACGCCTTATCTAGAGTCTTTGCTTGCATGGTTATCACTGGCGAAATGCCTAAAATTAAATCATGTACGCCGGCTTTTTTTAAGGATGCGTTTTTAACCAAGCCATATTCGAATCGTTCTCTTATTTTGAGAACATTGAACTCGCTCAAATCCTCGATTAAATGATTTATGTGTTGCTTGCTTATATGAACGCTCCTAGCTTAGGCTAGGGGCGATATGCATCGGATTACACAGGGGCTTTGGCTCGCGCTTACATTTCTCAGCATGATAGCCCTTGGATTCAACGACAATCTTCGTGGCCCTTTATTTTTCGATATCCTAAAAGAATTTGAGTTATCGGATCTAGAAGGTGCCTGGTTTTATTCAACTTCGTCTTTGCTGGGATTTTTCGCTAGCATTGCCTCTGCTTATATTCTAAAACGGCAGCATCTCTTGCAGCTGCTAATGTTATCTTTGTTACTGATGTCTGCTTCAGTTTTTGGAATAGGATACTTCAACAATTATTACCTGACTCTCATTGCGGCAGCACTTTTCGGTATGTCGATGGGATTCATGAGTGTCGCGCAAAATTCCTCGATCAGTTACTTAACCACCCTCAAAACTCAATCCCGATTTTATTCGGCACTTCATTCAATGTATGGACTTTCTAGTTTTCTTGCTCCTCTCGCGGTTGGTTGGGGACTTAAAAATGGCTGGGTCTGGCGAGATTTTTTCATTCAGTCAGCTGTAGTCATTCTGATTCTTTTTGTACTTTCAATTTTCCTACCTTTCCCAGCTTGGGCCAAAAATCACCGAACAACCCCCCAGCCCGAAAAGAACACCATTCGCGGCTTGGGACGGGTTTCCGTCTTCATGAGTTTGTCTTTAGGTTTCTACGTGATCGCGGAAATTCTTGTCGGTTCGAGACTCTCGCTTTACACGATTCGGGAAATGGGACTTACAACCGAAGAGGCCAGCAAGTATGTCACCGGTTTTTATCTGTGCATGCTAGCGGGACGAGTATTAGGTGTTTTTGTTAAGTGGCCGGGCCCCATTAGAAAACAGCTTTATGTCTCGCTGAGTTTGAGTTTTTTAACTTTGCTGATGGGCCTGTATCATAATCCTTGGTGGTTTGCGGTCACCGGCCTTGCGATGTCTATGTTTTACCCTATTTTCATGGTGTATCTTTCCGACATTTATCAAAAACGAATTGGCGTGATGATGTCTTTGGCGATTGCCATTCAGTCACTTTCAATTGTAATCATGCACCAGATAGTCGGGTTCATTTCAGATTTTTCAGGAATTAGAATGGCTTTTCATACAGGCCTCATTTTTCTGATCTTAAGTGGATTCTTCCTATGGAGAGGCGAACTTGAAAGAAAACAGTACTAAAATTCCAGCTACTCAAAATCCTGCGGCAAAAAAGCCAGCAACGAAAAGCATAACGCCTCCTGCAAAAGCTGGAATTGAAGACTTCTTTCTCATTGGACCTTTGGGCTTTGAAGAAACATTTCAAAACGAAATTGCAAAAGTTCAGCCTTGGTTGCTCGGTTTAGATTCAAGACCCACGTCTCATGCGATTGAAGTATTAAATGTTCGTAAAGGTGGCCTGGAACTTCGCGCACCTAAGCTAGAAGGTTTTCAGTTAGTCCATCATTTAAAAACTCCTGTGCGAATTCTTTGGAGATGGAAATCTAAAAATCTTTCTCATGTAGCAGAATTAAAAAGTTATATTCGCGGCCTGAGGCCTCAGGAAATTTATGATGGACCCCTTAAGGTCGTAATCAGTTCTCGAAAATCCAGACTCAATAACGAAAAAATGATCGAGCGAGTTTTTCAAGAAGAATGGAAATTCTTAAACGCAAATGCGGAACAAGCTATCTACGTTGATGTTTACGATGATCAATTTACCTTAAGCTGGGACCTCTGCGGAGAACCCCTGTATAAAAGATCGTGGGCAAAACTTAAAGGACAAGCACCCATTCGGGAAAACCTCGCAAGACTCTTACTTGAAGATTTAACTTCTGGATTCACGGGCCCCGAGCTCGCGCAAATGACTTTAATTGATCCCATGATGGGTTCAGGAACATTTTTGTGGGAAGCCCTAGGTTGGAACCGCCCCAATATTGAAAGAAAATTTTCTTACCAAGATTGGAAAGGTTTGCCAGGCCTCTTAAAAGTCCAATGGTGGACAAATTTATCTTTACCTCATCAGGGACTTTTCAAAAGTTATTTGGGCCTTGATCAAGATGCCGAGATCGTTTCAAAAGCGATGCAGAACTCGACATTTTTCAAACATGAAAACTTGGAACTCCAAGTTCAAAATGTTTTAGAGACACCTAAAACAAAAGCGACCGGTCCAACCCTTTTGATTTGTAATCCACCCTACGGCGAACGCTTAGCCGTTAACTCTATTGAAAAGCTCATCAGCTCTGCTTTGCAGTTTCACAAGCCATTAAAAGCGTTATTTGTTTGGCCTGAAGGGCCTCTATTCAGCTTTCCAGGTTATGAAACCAAACTAGTCAGAAATTTTTTGCAGGGTGGCATCCCGGTCCAAGTGGTTGTTTTCTCAAAGCTAGATTAAAACATCTTTAAATCCAAATTTGTTGCAAGATTTCAGGCCCTTTTTGTGACATACCTTGAGTCTATGAATAACTCTTTTTTAAATTCAATTTTATTAGCAGTTTTAAGTCTCGGTTTCCTTGCCTGCAGCCCAAAAGATAAGAATTTGAACCGCCCTTTTTTCAACCAAGCAAATGGTGGAAAAGGTTTACGTGTCGGCGCTTACGGGCAAACAATCTGGGCCGCACAAAATGTTGTTCAAGTGGGGGCGTTGATAAATAACTGCCTTAACAATCAGTCTGTTCCTTTGAAGCAGGCAAATGGTGTTTTTGAAAAGTCATGCACTGCAAAGTTTGAAGTTGAACAGCGAGTACTTGAGATTTGGAAAATCAATTTAAAATTAACTGAAAATAATGTTTCTTCGGTCGTATTGCTGGCTGAAGGAAAATTGGAAAGAGGCGACGCCTTTGCCAAATTCAATACAACTGATGTTTTAATGATATACGATGCAAAAACTTTCAAATTTACCTCGTCTGAAGCGAACCAGTTCGCAATCGAATTGAAGTCGACTGGCGCAATGGGTTCTACTTCCGATAAGATTCGGTTCTCACATCAAATTAAATCTCAAGGTGAAATCAAAACAGATTCATGGGCCGTTACTAATTTAGAACACAACTTAGATTTGCCTGATCGATCACGGAATTACTCAGTTACTTCAAGTAATCTGAACTTGGCGTGGGTTAATTCTCAGTGCGCAGAAATTTCTGGAGAAACTCAAGCGATTGAGACAGGTCGGCCGCCAGCAACGATTGTTCTAAATAAAACTGAAGCAAAACAAGTTGGTAAAAGCTGGGCTCAGGAGTTTAAGGGTTGCACAGAAAGAAGTGCAACCGAGTTGAACTTTGAATTTTTATTTTTCTAATTGGTAATGAGATTAGTTTAGATTTTATGACCCGCATTTCTTAAGAGGTGCGGGTTTTTTCGTTCTTGCAGCAGTGATTGCTAGGTACAAGAGTGCATCCATCCGTGTGAACGCTATCCCAGACTTGCCGTCCGCGTGGCATCGTGCCACTGGGAACAAAAGACCGAAGACGGGGACAAGAAACTTTATTCCCCAATGGCACGATGCCATTGGGGTAGCTAGCTCATGGATGGCCAAACTAACGTTTACCCAGAGAGCAGCTGTAAGAAACCTATTTAGTTTCTGCTGCGGGCACCGCACCCTTCAAGCGAAGTCTCGCGTAAATCGGAAAGTGATCCGACACGCCTTCACCGGCATCACTAAATCTCTTCGGAGTATTACCTTTGAACAGGTGCACAGGCGCATATCTTACAACATCAACTGTCTTCGTATCTAAGACATAAGGTGCAGTGCCTTTTTCTTCCATGTTTTTTGAGAAGATCAAAGTATCAAGAAATGACCAATCGTTACGGTAACTGTGAGTGCCGTCGCAATGCTTACAACCCACCAAGTGAGCAACTAATCCGACGCTTGAAAAATCCTTCGTGAAGTAGCCAGCTTCTTCGTTTTCATCGTGAGTGATATTGAGGTCGCCACCGAAGACGATCATTTCGTTAGGGCGTTCTTGCATGAGTTTTTTTGCGAATTGAACTGACTGTTCACGCCAGTAACGGGGATTTCGTTGAGACGGGAAGTGAGCCACCATCGCGATTAATCTTGCTCCGTTTGGAAGCTTTAATGGAACTTCTAAAATTCCGCGAGAGCGATTCATCCACTTTTGATCTTCTTCATTTTTTCCGACATATGGAATTTTATGAAGCTTAGCTTTTCCGTCTAATGGAAGTCGCGAAAGGACTGCGACGTCGATACCGCGTTCATCGGGTCCTTCGATGAGAACTTGAGTTTTATATCCAGCGGCTTGGAGATAGTTTTTGTTGAGTTGTCCCAAGATGTTGTCGTTTTCAACTTCAACCAACATCAAGACATCAGCACCTTTGTTTCCATCGACACTTAAGATGACTTCGGAGATGTTTTTCATTTTCTTTTCGATAATGGCGCTATTCCAGTCGGATTCGAGGCACTCACGCTTGTAATAACCTTTTTGGGTGTTACAGAATGCCTGAATTTCGGGTTTCTTTTTTTCTGCGAGGGGCATGTAAGTAAAGTCTTCACGATTGGCGTCATGTTTATCGTCAAACAAATTTTCGACGTTGAAGCTCATGATGCTGATTTCTTCAGTGGCTTTAGGCTGCAGTGCAGGCGCGGTTTTAACGCTTTTAGAGATGCAGCCAGGTAAGTTGAGTGTGCAAACAAACAAGAGTGTAATAGAGAGTGGTAAAATCGAGTTTTTCATGAGCAGAACCTTAAATTCGGGGAATGCGTTTCGCAAGTAGAAAAATTTTGAGGATTTGGTCAAAGTGCGAAAGGGCTCTTGAATGCCACTTTGCATCAGGTTAAAACATTCTTGGCTGTGCAAAAAGGGGTGGAAATGTCTTTTTTATTCAGAGTAGTTTTGGTGTCCGTTTTTTGTCCGCTTTTCGTCATGGCTCAAATCAATGATGAACCGGAAGCCTCAGTTCAAGGCGAACCTGCGCAATCCTCATCAGGGGTGAAGTTCAGGGGATTCAAATCTGCAACAGAAGATCTTCCCTTCATGAGCGAAGATTGGAAAATCAGTTATTTCCAATTGGCGGCAACAGAGCCTGCAAGATTCGACGATGATAAGTCAGCCGGAGTTTTCTTTTACAATTATTTTTCATTTAACTACAAAATTGACGATACATCTCGATTTGCAGTCAGACCTGTTTTCACAATGGAATCGCCAGGCGTAAATAAGTATAACGACGAGGTTCGTGATTGGAATGCAAATTGGGGCGACTGGTATGCTCAGTATTCTAAATTTGATTTATTTGAAATTGGTCCATTTGGTTCTCGAATGAATGTTCGCCTTTACGCTCCGACAAGTGAAAATTCAGTGACGAACGGAATGATCACTCAGTTTCACCCAGAGCTTTTTTTCGAAACAAGTTTAAGACGTGGCACGAGTGTGGAAATTGCGTTCAAGGGTGACTATTATTTCCATAGCCAAAGAGCTTATAAATTTAAAACGGACTCGGGAAAAGAAATTTACACTTCGAATAAAGTTGCAGAGCTTGAAACGTATATCGAACTCAATCAGAAACTTAATTCAAAGTTCAGTATCAAGCCTCGGGTCGCATGGTTTGACGAGTGGAAGCATCGCAGTCCTGTGAATGGATTTTCAAGTACGCACTCAACTGCAGTCGCTGCCGGTGTTGGTCTTGATTGGCGACCGACGGAGAATTTTAATACGTTGCTGATCTATTCCAACGTCACAACTTATTACGGTAATCGTCCATTTATTCGAAAAGATAAAAAGTTTGATCCTAATAACGATCAGTTAGTTGCATTAACAAATTATCGTTTCTAATTATTTGGTCATTTGCAGTGGCTGATTCAGCGGTTGATTTAAATGGCACTCTAAAAGCTTTCCCTTCCACGGAAAGCTTAAGTACATACATCTTAATTGAATGACCTCGTCCTGAATTCTTGAATCATAATCTGCGTACATAGAATCTCCTACGATAGGAAATCCCAAAAACGATAATTGCGCTCTGATCTGGTGAGTTCTTCCTGTTATGAGCTCGATTTCCAATCTTGTGTAAGAATCAAATTCTTCTTTGCTTAAAATTTTGAGTTGGCAAACTTGAGTATTTGCTTTTTGTCGATCACCAACAGTTTTGGGTGCGTAGGGCGTTTTGTCCATGAAGTGTTCATGAAGACCTAGTTCAGGTCCCGGTGATTTTACAAGAGCGTGATAGATTTTATTTACCTTTTTATCTTTTAATAGATTCTGAAATTCAGTTTGGCTTTTAGGATCTTTTGTTAACACAAGAAGTCCAGAAGTTGGAACGTCAAGACGGTGAGTGGGAAAGAGAGTTTTGTGAAGTTGGTTCTGCAGATCAAACCATAGATTTTCTTCTAAGTTATCAACAGTCGGATGACATGGAAGGCCTGCAGGTTTATTTACGATCAAAATTTCATCTGTCTCTAAAATGACTCGATCTTGAACTTTTAAGCGTGGGAAGCGCCTGGGGTCAGTGTGAATTCGAAGATAATCTTCCTGTCTAATTTCCAAGTCGTCATAAACTCGAGAATCATTCAAATAAACGGCACCAAACTTAGCTAGTGCTAAGAGTTTAGAAATTTCAAAATGAGTTTCTTCAGAGACAATCTTGGTCCAAAGGCCAGCTCGATTGCTGACGAAGTGAACAATTCCGGTATCTGTCTTTTTCCATGGCATTGAATAATCGTTGTTAGCACAGTGTGACGAATGTGTTCAAGCAGGCTTGCGCAAGCCAATATGGTGATACTAATGGAAATAGCCAATCAACCGATCTTTCACTACTTGGCGCAGTACGCGTACCAGCCCGAATGGGTTTATGCTGCGGTATTCGGAATGATGCTCGCTAGTGGATTTGGTTTGCCGCTTCCCGAAGAAGTCACACTGATTAGTTTAGGCGCATTAGCTTTTATGGGAACAAGACCCGATCTTTTTCCACCACCTGAGCCAGGCCTTACCCCTATTAATATGCATCATGCTGCGATTGTTGCGTTTACGGCGGTCGTGTTAAGTGACTGTCTAATCTATTGCTTGGGAAGAATATGGGGAAGGAAACTTCTCTACCATGAAAAAATGCGAAAGCTTGTTTCGGTGGAAGCTCTTAAAAAAGTAGAGGAAAGAACGAAGCGCTATGGAATGATAGCAGTTTTCGCATTTCGTTTTACGCCAGGAGTTCGTTTTCCAGGACATCTCGCTTGTGGAGCAATGAAATTTGAATTTTGGAGATTTTTGTTAGTCGATTGTTTCGCCGCTGCGATCAGTGTTCCAACTCAAATCTACCTTGTTGCGATTTATGGCGAGCCTATTATTAACTTTTTAAAAGAAGTTAAGATGGTGCTGTTCGTATTGATTGGAATTGCTGCTGTCGTTTATCTCTTCCGAAGATTTTATCTTCGTCAAAAGACAGCTTAGAAAAACGGGCAGCTCATTAAGCTGCCTTTTTTCTGAAATCCATCTGGCTTAATTCACAAGCAATTTTGAGAGCGGTCGGCTGATTCCAGTCGCGATCTTGCCACTCGTGCCAGAAAACTTTTTCATAGCCATTTTCGATGCCGTAAATTTCTTCACGAATTTTAAATAGTAAACCAAGGCCTGAACCCATTAACCAATCCATTTGAACCAAATAAAGAGCTTCTTCAAGATCTTCAGGGCCCATTTCAGAAAGGAATGCGGTAGGTAATTGATCAATTAAAGAACATGCGTTGTGTAGATGTTTTTTAAATGTTTGAAAAATCGGCTCGACTAATAGTTTTTCAACTTTCACATCACTGCGAGTTCCTGCAGTAAAGGGCATTGAAAGCTTTTTGAATTGCCAATACATGAGCGCATCAGTCACCACGTAATCAGCACGTGGAATATAATCCTGAACTGAATCAACTTTTACTGCTTCAAATGCAGGTTCACTTACATGAGCATTGTGGTCTAAAGCCACGACACTTCGTAAATGAAATAGAAATGAATCCAAAGCTAAAAGCTTTTCTTCAAACTGAGCAGAAAATTTAACTCTAAAATTATAAATTAATGAACAGCCTATTTCCGCTTCGAATCTTTCGATCTCACTTACGAGTTCAGAAAAATCTTTTAAATCATATCCCCAAGGTTGCTGCATTTTCTGTAAAGTCTCTGTGAAGCGCTTTTCAAATTTTTGAACAAGAGCTGGAGCAATCGGTTTTGTTTCTGAATAAAGAGCTTCAACACGCTTTTGAGATTTTTTAAATAATTCTCTGTGAGGCTCGAACTCATTCCAAACAGTTTGAGCAAAACCCGCGTCAATATAAGGAACAGCAAGCGGAGATGCGCAGTAACTGTTGAGTCTTAAAAAAGAAGCTCCAAGCAGTAAATCTGAATTGTAAGCACTTGGTTTAGAAGGAGGATTCTTATCGAAATCCGACATCTGTTTCCAAAAGTGAAATGCCAATGGTCTAAAAGTTGAGCCTTTATCCAAAGTAATGTGATAACCCAAACGAATTCCGTCACGCTTCATAGGAATCCTCCAATATGAATCGTTTCGGCAAACATTTGATCAGGCTGAAGCTAGATTTATTGTTTAAGATATTTATAGGACTTCGGTCTTGGATTCCTTCAGATTTGCGAGAATCCAAGACTAGGAAGTGGGGGCTCAAAAGCCCCGTGTAACGAATAGAAAGTTGGTCTACTAAAACGATTAGTTTCGAACAGGCCAGTTGACTGTGTTAGAACCGAAGTTCGATTGAGGATATGAGCTTGGGAATCCCTGGCTCGATTCTTTAGTCGCGATACAGGCTTCAACTCGTTTTGCAACTTCAACCCAAGTTTTAGATTTAGGAATTTCCGAAAGTAAGCAAGCATCCCAATAAGTGTATCGTGTATCAGGTGAACAACCGAATGATGGACGATCGTGGATCGCAGCTGTCATGATGACGCGGTTTGGACCTTTTAATTCATTCGTAACAAATTGTCCTGAATAACACGCAGAAATCAAAATAATCGTCGGTGCATTTCCGCACTTCTTATTGACCATTTGTGCAAATGCGCTTGGGCTTAAGATTCCGCTCATAGAAAGATAGAAACCCTGATTTTTTGCTCCATGAGAAGTCATGTGAACAAAACAACCTTCATTCGTTTTAACTGGAGAAGCAAATGCCGCACCGATATTTTGCACTGTTGCTGCCGCAACGTCGCTAGTAACTTTATTTTTAGAAGAAGTTAATTGAACTGTTTCTAAAGCCATTAATTTCCCGAGCATGTTAGAAATATCAACTCGGCCGTTATCGAAATTTTCGATTGAATCATCGCCTGCGATGAAAACACCTTTCCAAGTTAATGATTGAGCTTGTGCAGATAAAAAACCAAATAGAACAAATAAAATTGCGAACTGATTTAACTTCATTTTTTAACCCCTGTTTGTGAGATTCTTTTTTGCACAGGCCTCACGTTCTGACATGGCTTTTTTTACTTATTGTGAAAATTTCAAGGTTTCCTTTTGTTGCTCTCATGTGTGCGTGTTAGGATCACTGTCATATGAAATGGATTGACGCTCACTCGCATTGGGCAGACTCACGTTTAGATTTGACTCGGGATCTTTTGATGACCCAGGCGCTGGAATCAGGGCTCAAGTATTCATTGCAAGGCGGAGTCGATCCAGAGGATTGGGAAAAGCAAAAAATATTTCAGGCGAAATTTCCCCAAAATGTTGGCTTATGTTTCGGACTTCATCCCTATTGGGTGGCCGCTCATAATGAAATTGAATTGGAAGAAGGTTTAGA
>JANPPO010000026.1:0-8185 GCA_031428555.1 Bdellovibrionales bacterium
ACAGTTCGTGCGGCTAAAATAAATTCCCGCTCTTTCAGAGACAAAATGCTTCCGCGAACAAGTCGGGCAACCGTCATCCACGAGAAAAGGCAAAGGATTACGACCATCTTGATGATACTTTCATAACCGGAGCCAACGAACTGATTCATGAAAGGAACCTTTTGAAGATCAACTGCTGCGATGACGATCATGACCGGAATCAACGGCAGAGAAAGTAAGGCATCTGTAAAACGCATCAATAGCGAATCAATCCAGCCGCCGTAGAAGCCTGCAAGACTTCCAACAAGAAGACCAATAATCGCTGCAACAAGTGTCGAAAGTATTCCCACGCCAATCGATACGCGTGCGCCATACATCAGGCGTATGAAAACATCCCGGCCGACCTCATCGGTTCCGAAGATGTGGAATGTCTTGAAACTTCTAAATAAGTCCTTAAATCCAGGAGGAACCGCAGTCAGCTGATCTAAAATAACTTTTGATTCTTTCACATCTAATTGAACAAGCTCATAAAGAGCATCATCTTCTGGAACTGCAATCAGGTCTTTAGTTACAATTTCAGTTTGAAGTGCTTTGGCTGCTTCTGGATTTGCATTAATCCAACGTTCAACTGCGTTTTCTTTGTCTGAAGAACTCTGTTCAGCATAACTAAATGGATAAAGAAAGCGGGCAGCCACATTCTGAGTATTCGGAGAAATTCCCAAACCCCAGGCAATAACGTCAGCGAAAATCGCGATTAAGATAAAAAGTGTAATGAAGAATGTGCCCACAACAGCCATTTTATGTTCCAAAAATTGTGTGAAGATAATCTTCCACAAGCTTTGCGGCTGTTCCATTTTTTTGAGCTCATCATTTTGCTTAAGGGACATTTCTGACTGTGGTGTTAAATCCATTTTGAATCCATTTCTATTCGTAAGTAATTCGTGGATCGACAAATCCGTAAAGGATATCAGCCACAAGATTCATGACCAGCACCATGCTGACAGAGATGATAAACGAAACCATGGCGACGTTAAAATCGTTACCCATGATGGAATCGTAAACGAGTTTTCCAACACCTTGATACGCAAAAACCGTTTCAGTCAAAAGTGCGCCTGAAAAAACCGAAGATAAACTAAGCGCTACTACTGTAATCATGGGAATAAGCGCATTTCTAAAAGCGTGCTTCCAGATAACCACATGATGACTTAAGCCTTTCGCGCGAGCTGTGCGGATAAAGTCGAGTCTCATCACATCCAACATTGAGCCGCGAGCGTAACGAACGTAAACACCGATTTGCAAAATGCTGAGGGATAAGACTGGAAGAATGAGATATTTCGCGCGGTCTAAGTAGTAACCGAAGCCAGTTGCGCCAAGGCCTATCGTTTCAGTTCCGCCAGCAGGCAACATTCCGAATTGAACTGCGAATAAAATAATCAGAAAAAGCGCCAATAAAAAAGAAGGCATCGAGATACCAATGAAGGCGAGCATGTTGACAATCGAATCAAATTTGCCACCGGGCTTAAGTGCTGCGTAAACGCCAATTGGTAAAGCAATTATCAATGAAAACACGAGTGAAACCATCGATAGAATAAAAGTATTCCAAAGTCTTGGACCTAAAAGTTCACTGACCGGAACTCGGTACGTTCGGCTGTGACCTAAATCACCTTGGATGATTGTTTCAGCCCAATTGAGGTATCTTGTATAGGCTGGTTGATCCAGCCCATAAAGATCGCGAAGACGAGCTACGTCCTCAGACGTGATTTTAGGATTAGATGCAATCATCATTTCCACAGGATCACCTGGCATCAGTGTCATAATATAGAAACATACGTATGACAGAATCAGAACCACAACAAGGGTCTGAAGAATGCGTCTGAGGATATAAGTAGCCACTAGAATGTCCAACTTTCTACAAAGCCAGTCTCAGAAAACTGATGTCCCGTTGGAACATAGTTTTTCAAAGTTGGCGGTACAACGGATATGTCTGAACGATAAAATAATGGGATAACGGGAACTTCTTCTGTGTAAGCTTTTGCAATCTTGATTGCTAATTCACGACGTTTAGCAGGATTAAACTCAACATCTAAAGCTTCACAGGCCTGATCAACTTCACTATTAACCCAACCAGGGTAGTTTTGCCCACTCCAGCCATTCTTGTCTGAAGGAATATTTTTTGAAGCTAGGTTAGATTTCGGATTTTGTTCTGGAGAACTAACCCAAGCGTACATCGCCAAAGAATCAAACTTCCGCTTTTTTGTTGTTTCAGAGAAGTAAACACGTGCTGGTTCATTCTTGATACTGACTTCTACGCCAATTTGCTTCCACTGTTCTTGTAAGTAAACTTGAACTAACTCACGAGTTTTATTTCCAGCCGTCGTCATAAAAGTTAATGACAGACGTTTCCCGTTTTTAGTTCTGAAACCATCGGTGCCCATTTTCCAGCCAGCTTCATCAAGAAGTTTAGAAGCTTCACGGCGAGAGTAGCGGTAAACCTTTACCTGTTTTGCATCGTTTGTGTACCAAGGATCTTTTGGAGAAATAAAGTGATCAGCCACTTCTTGTTTGCCTTCAAATAAGGCCTTTACCATTTCTTCTCTGTTAGAAGCGAAAAGGAGAGCTTGACGAACTTTTGGATCTTTCAAGATTGAATTATCCAAGTTTACGTCAATATGTTCGTAAGTCACACTTGGAGTGTAGGTCACTATGAAGGGAAGTTTTTCAGCCTTTACTTTTTTCTCGAAATTGAGAGCTTGATCTAAAGCTAAAGTTCCCATCGTACCAATCATATCAATTTGGCCCGATCGCAAGTTCGCTTCTAAAGTTCCCGTGTTTGGAATGAGTTTAACGATAATTTTCTGAATAGCTGGTTTTTTTCCTTCCCACTTAGGATTTGGCACAACAGTCACGTGGTTACCTAACTTCACTTCTGATATCGTGTAAGGACCATTGTATAAACCAGGATTTGTTGGAGTTTTCACATAAAGGGAGTTCTTCTCATAGCCTTCTTTTTTGCTACCGTGTTTAGCAAAAATAGGACCTTCTAGATGTTTTGGAAGTGGATAAAGACGGCCTAGAGCATAGAAATCCCAACGAGCTTTATCATAAGTAAATGTGCAAAGTTTTGGATTTTTATTGTCCCACTCAATTGTTTCCACTTGAGTATAGGTTTCTTTTTCGCCCACGGAAACCGTTGGAGAAGCAGCAACACTTCTTGCAAAAGCAAAGTCTTCACAAACGACAGGTTTGCCGTCGCCCCAGTTTGCGTTTTGTTTAATCTGCCAAGTCGCAACAACTTTTTTCTTTCCACCGAAATCAACAAGTTTTGCAGTGCCCTTTTCCATCGAAGGAATTGATTCTGCCAATTGTGGAACCCATTTGGAATCTGAATCCATTGTCACAAGTGCGCGGCCGACCATGCTATAAATGTAGATTGTTGCCGACATCGTCATAATAATCGGATTTAAGTTTTCAAATTCCTGGCTGATACCGACTTTAAGTTCTTTATTAGAACCACCGGCTTGAGCTGTTTGAAAGCCTAGCATTGAAACCAAGGCAATTGCCAAAGTACGACGTAACATGATTACTCCTTTTCCACTGAAGACCCTGGCGCAATGAGGCCACCAGAGCTTAGGGTTTGAGATGCGTTATTATTTTCAGCACTTCTTACGATCGGACAAGCCCACACGTGAGTAGGATAGCCAATAAGAGGTGGTATTAATTTTGTGCAAGATTCCTGTTTGTGCGGGCAACGCGGGTGAAACGCACACCCCGAAGGTGGGTTCATCGGACTTGGAACCTCACCATACAGGGATCTGGTGATTTCACGTTTGCCGACTCCGGTTTTAGGAATCGCCTGAAGCAAAGCCCGAGTATAAGGATGAGTTGGATTTTTAAACAAATCATCTCGGTCAGCAAGTTCAACGATTCGCCCTAGGTACATAACTGCAACGCGGTTACAGAAATACTCAATCACCGAAAGATCATGAGAAATAAAAAGATAAGTAAGCTTCATTTGTTCTTGCAGATCTTTTAATAGATTTAAAATCTGAGCTTGAATTGAAACGTCTAAGGCACTAACGGGTTCATCGCAAATAATGAGTTCCGGTTTTAAAGCTAAAGCACGTGCAATACTGATACGCTGTCTTTGACCACCTGAAAATTCGTGAGGATAACGATTCACGTGAGATGGTTTAAGACCAACGGTTTCCAAAAGTTCGAAAACCCGGCGTTTTCTCTCTTGAAGAGTTCCGATTGCATGAACATCTAAAGGTTGCTGCAGAATTTGACCGACGGTCATTCGCGGATCAAGGGAAGCATAAGGATCTTGAAAAATCATTTGAATATTTCTTCGACTTTTTCGAAGATCAGGTCCACTCAATTTTAAAAAATCTTTGCCGCGAAAATTAACCGCACCACTTGTCGGTTCGTAAAGACGAATCATCGTGCGGCCTAAAGTTGATTTACCACAACCTGATTCGCCAACAAGGCCAAGAGTTTCGCCTTTGTAAATATCAAGATTAATTTGTTCAACTGCTTTCACAACGCCCACTGTTTTTCTAAAAAACCCTTTTTTAACAGGGAAGTGCTTCGAGAGATTCTCGACGCTCATTAACTTTTCTTTTTTAAGGTTGCTCAAATGATTATTCATTTTTGTGGTCCTTGAGCCAAGGGGTGAAAGCAAGCTGCGTAGTGCTCTGGTCCAAAATTAACGATCGGTGGAACATGCGTCCAACATTCCGCAGTTTGTCTTGGACAACGATTCGCAAACGGGCAGCCTTTCGGAAATTCATGCGGAGCAGGGACCGTTCCTTCAATTGTTTGAAGTCGATTAGGTCTACTTCCAAGTCGGGGACGAGAATTCATTAAAGCAGCTGTATAAGGATGCTGCGGATTTTTGAAAAGTTCCTGAGTCGGCGCACTTTCACAAACCTGACCGCCGTACATAACAAGAACACGGTCAGAAACTTCAGAAATCACACCAAGATCATGGGTGATAAACTGAACGGCCATATTAAATTTTTTCTGTAAGGTCTGAATCAATTCTAAAATTTGCGCCTGGATCGTCACATCAAGTGCTGTGGTAGGTTCATCAGCTATGAGAAGTTTTGGCCGGCAGCAAAGCGCCATGGCAATCATAGCACGCTGGCGCATACCACCAGAAAGCTGGTGAGGGTAGCTTGAGTATCTTTCTTCCGGAGACGGGATTCCAACAAGTGTGAGCATTTCAATTGATCTAGCTTTAGCGGCTTCGGCAGTGACATCTTCGTGACATAAAATTTGTTCGTCGATTTGTTGGCCGATAGTTAAAACAGGATTTAGAGCGGTCATGGGTTCCTGAAAAATCATCGCAATCTTTGAACCGCGAAGCGCTTCCATTTTTGAATCGTTAATTTTAAGGATGTCTTCGCCTTCGAAAAGAACTTTGCCGTCGGTGATTTTTCCAGGGTTATCAATCAAGCGCATGACTGAAAGCGAAGTCACAGATTTTCCGCATCCCGATTCGCCAACGATCCCGAGCGTTTCCCCGGCATTGATTGAATAAGAAATCTTTTTGACCGCTTTAAACGGTCCCGATTTCAGGAAAAATGTAGTTTCAAGTCCTTGGACTTCTAGAGTAGGAGCTCTGCTCAAATTTATCTCGCTTTTTTAGACCCCTTTTAAGAGGTACTCTTGCATAGCGAATAAGAGCTAAATAGGGCAGCAGAGATGCGCTGCGTTATCTGATTTGTTCCCAAGGTTTTGTTTCGTTGAGTGCACTTGTAGGCGACTGAAACAGGTTCAAAAATGACATAAGCTTAGCACCTGAAAGATTCAGCTTTTCAGAGAGAGTTTTCTTCTTTTCGTGCTTCACATAAATGACTTTATGAGACTCTCGTTTAGAGAACAAATAATCATCACTGGTTCTTATTTCATCTATAAGCCCGAGGCTGAGAGCTTGTGTTCCGTACCAGTATTCGCCCGTTGCGACTTCAGATAAATCCAAGTTTGGCCGGTATTTGCCCACATGACTTTTAAAGAGATCATGCGTTCCTTGCATCATTTCTAAAAACTTACGTTCTTTTTCAGGCGTAATTTCACCAAATAAAGAGACAGTTCGTTTGTATTCGCCGGCTGTATATTCCTTATATTCAACATCGTGCTTCTTAAGAAGCCGGTGAAAATTTGGAACCTGGGCAAGTACGCCGATTGATCCAATAATCGCAAAGGGCGCTGCTAGAATTTTGTGACCCACAACTGCCATCATATAGCCGCCGCTTGCGCCCACTTTATCTATACATATTGTGAGGTTAAGACCCGCATCACGAAGTCTTTGGAGTTCAGCCGCGGCCAAGCCGTAGCCATGCACCACACCGCCCGGGCTTTCTAGTTGAAGAACAACTTCGTCACCAGTTTTAGCAATTGTGAGAAGAGAATTGATTTCGTTTTTCAAGTGAACAACAGCAGATGCATGGATATCGCCATTGAAATGAAGTAAAAAGATTCGAGGTTTTTTAACAGAAACTTTTTCTTTGTCTTTCGCTTTATTCTTTTCTTTTTTATGGGCCGCTTTGAGTTCGTCTTTTTCTAAAGTTTCATGTTGCAGAAGTTTAAACGATTGCTCCCACTTGTGGCCCCAATCCTCGACTTTGAGTGCTGGCTGAATGCTTTTAAGTTGGCTTAAGTAAGCGATCAACAGCAAGATGCCGCCGACACCGACCACGATAATTCCAGTTTTAAAAAGAAAGCTTAAGATATCAGTCAGTAGAAGTGTCCATTCCATGCCATATATTAATAGTGCATAATGCGGCTTAGGTCGAGATTCTTTTGATAAAGAACTGATTGAAAGACAACTATTTGCTAAGATGTATAACGTGCGTTGTTATTTTTTAAACCTCACTTCTGTTAGACGGATCTTGTTTATGGTCATGATCATAAACATCTTGGCTCCATATCAATTAGCATTTGCACAAATTGAACATCCAGAGTTGGAGCGCGTTCGGGGCTTCAACGATTATAAAAAGCAAAGACGATTAAACGACCGCGAGCGTGAAAAGGGCTTAGCTCTTCATTTAGAAAAAGTCGAAATGGAGCAGCGTGAGTATAAAGAGTCGCTTCAAGAGCACCGCAGGATGAAGAGAACTGAAAAGCCACTCGAGGCGACCCCATTCTATAAAGAAAACGTTCGCGACCGCGAGCGTGACAAACAAAAACGTTTGCAAGAACAAGAAGAATTTATCGCAGATAAAAAAGTCGAAAAGCGTCTATTGAATCAGGCTCAAATAAATAAACTTGAAGAATTGGGATTACCAGAAGATCGCCCTCGGTTTGATGTAAAAAAACGGACTCTTTATGGTGCAGCATCGCCGTTTGATAAAGCGCCCCCTTCTTCCGGTGGAGGAGGCTCGAACTCTTTCGCACCATCTGATGGTGGATTTCCGACGCCGCCGCCTGCGCCATTTGATGAGTTTCCACCACCACCCACTTTTCCGGGTGATGATAATTTTGATCTCCCGCCACCGCCGCCGCCTATGCCATACGATGAAGGTATGGGGATGAATAATCCGCCATTTGACGAATTCCCACCGCCACCACCACCGCCTGGTGATGACTTCCAGTTTTAGTTCTAAATCTAATTCTGGAAGTATTCGTCTAGGGGAGAGCCCGTGATTTTCTTAAACTGGCTAGAAAAATGCAGAATAATTCCCAGTAAGATAATTAAAGAAGGCACTAAGATAACAACAAAGGACATTTGAGTCATTTGGGCAATCTGTTCATTTAAAACTTGAGATTGCACTTCTGGATTAAGGTTTGCGTCAATTGGTTTAAAAATTCGCGCCGCTAGAAAAAAATTAAGTGCGGCACTGACAGCAAAAGAGAGAGATAAAAACTGAGTTGATTTTCTGACCAATTTGTCAAAAGAAGATTTTTTTTCTGGTGTATCAAGCTGCGCATTCATCTTTTCAATATTGAAGGCTTGGGGATTCAACACAAAGTAACTGAGCGCAGGTTTTGCCGTATAAGAAGAAAACCAAACGAAAATTCCAATTAATAACGGAAATGCAGCTTCTTTGAATGCGAACCACAAACCTGTCATTCCTAATAAGGCTAGACCGCCAGTTAAAAGCACATTTAAAAGTCCTAGAACCGATATCCAATTAACTTTATGAGATTTGTAGAGATCATGCAGACCGTAGGCGAGCGGAAAAAAAATGGCTAAGAGCAGGGC